>NZ_JADNEM010000043.1:0-22196 GCF_015552275.1 Holdemania sp. 1001302B_160321_E10
AAAGAAAAGATGTTGTCGGATGTGCCTGTATGCTTGAATTTGTGAGGGAAATGAAAAATGATCAAATTTAAGAAATCAGAAAAAATTGCAGCAAAAGATCGAACAGTCTTTTGCGGATGGGAAAAGAAAGCGATCCAGCCATCGACGGCAATGAAAAGAATTGCAGAGAACAATGGAATCGATCCGGAATTGATAAACATTGACGAATTTGAAGAAATGGCAGCCAGTCTTGGGTATTGGAGGACGAGATGAAAAAGAAACTGAATCTCATCAGCAAAACGACGAACATCCGGAGTCCTAAAAAGGGCCAGAGGAAAGGAAGGTAAAGATGATTAAATTAACAGAAATCGAGAAAAAGATTATTAACGATATTGCTGACCCTTTATATACCGCTGAGTTTGTTGAGGAGTGGATCAACCGTGACGATAATGTGATTATTAATCCATTTGCTGCTTTGCAAGCTATGGGAGCAAAAGGATACCATCAAGCCGTTAAACGTATGGCGGCGCTTAGGGGGTCAAAATGATCCCCGTGATACTTGCTACCGCCTTTGTGGCGGTCGTTCTGTTGATCGATCGGATCGGGGGTGATCGCTGATGAGCAAGATAGTATCATTTGACTTTGATGGCACCCTGGCGGTGACCAAGTGGCCGGAGATTATCCGGCCAATCTATCCGATCGTTGAGTATGCCAAGCAATGCAAGGCCGCAGGTGATCAGATCATCCTCAACACGATGCGTGAGGGCGATCGGTTACAAGAGGCTGTTGATTGGTGTCTGGCACAAGGTATTGAGTTTGACGCTGTCAACGATAATGTCCTTTGCATGCAGGAGCTTTATAAAAATAATCCGCGTAAAATTTTTGCCGACGAATACATCGATGATCGCAATCTGGTGTTTGCTGGTGTTGGCAATGGGAGCCGACGTAATCTGGATAAGTATGTCGCAGAACTTTGTATCACGGTGGCGAGGAGCAACTCTTGTTACTTTGACCGCGAATGCGAATCTTGTGAATTGAATGGACTTTGTTGTGATGAGGATAAGCTGCTGGCGTTTATGATGCAGCCAGCGGATGAGAGCAATCGACAAACAGAGTAGCCAATAGGAGGGATAGCGGTGACGGATGAGCGGATCAAACGGACAAAGGATAAGCTGCGAGTGTACGGCAATTACACCCGGCAGATCCAGCAGTTGGAGCGCCGGCTGCAAGAGATCAATGACGCGATAGCCTGGCACGCCGACTGGCCAGAGCAGGCTGCCAAAGAGTGCGGGATCCACCGTCTGGATCCCAAGCACCCTGCGGTGCAGCGTATGACTATCGAGCAGGCAACATTGGAGCGAGAGATCGATCAGGCATACACGGAGCGGCAGCTGCTGGGTCTGGATGCCTGGCTTAACAGCTTGAGTCCGGATGACCGGCAGATCATCCGGCTGGTGTATGAGGACGGATACAGCTATCAAGCAGCTGCACCCATGGTTAATATGTCTAAACCAGGATTGCAGTACCGGATCAATAAAATTTGTAAAAACTCCATACGCGTATAGTTGACTTTTGTGGTACTATACGCGTGTAAGATGCCAGTGGGTATCAGACAGTACCGCTCGCACCTCTGCGCAAGCAAGTGGCCCAGATGCGGTCAAGGATAAACAAAGCACTCAGTGATGGGTGCTTTTTCTTTGGTTTCCGGTCGGTTCTTTCTCCTTCCCCGGCTGGATGAGGCAGGCACCCCATCTTTTCTCCTTTCTACTTTCTGACCTCCCTTTTACACTTTATACTTTTAGCCTGCAAACTCACAGCCCCGCGTATCGCCTTGCGGGGCTTTAATTTTAGACATGACGCATTAACATAAATCTGGAGGTGGTGATATGACGTGACTGTAGATCCAAAACGCGAGCTGGCCCGTGAGCTTTATCTGCAAGGTAAAAAATATCAGGAGATCGCCGACGAGGTTGGCGTGTCCCTATCTGCGGTAAAGAGCTGGGCTACCCGGTACTGGCGGGCGGAAAAGTTGCAACCGAAAAAGCAAAAAGTTGCAACCGAAGTTGCAAAAAAAGTTGCAACCAAACGGCACCGCGGCGGACAGCCTGGCAATCACAATGCCACAGGTCCACCTGGAAACCAGCACGCCGTCAAGCACGGCTTTTTTTGTAAGGTGCTGCCGGCTGAGACACTGGAACTGGTTGAAGACCTGCAAGTACTGGATCCACTGGATGTCCTCTGGCAAAATATCCAGATCCAATATGCAGCGATACTGCGCGCGCAGAAGTTGATGTATGTCAAAGATCAAACAGATAAAACTGTTGAAAAGATCGAAGAAAAAGACGGCAATGTCTGCGGCGAACGTTGGGAAGTGCAGCAGGCCTGGGACAAGCAAGCCACTTTTCTATCGGCGCAGTCCCGCGCAATGCAGACGCTTACCAACATGATCAAACAGTATGACGCGATGGTTGAGTCTGGCATGGCTAACCAGGAGCAGAAAGCACGGATCGAGTTGCTGAAAGCTCAAGTTAAAAAAATTCAGGAGGATCCTGAGAATAGTAAATCTGCAAGCAAGGTGGTGATCGTCAATGACCTCGACCAAGTCAGCGAATCAGAAGATCGTCAGACTGAGTGACGTCATCATCCCCAAGTATTATTCCACGTTCAACGACACGAGCTATGCTCATAAGATATTTACCTCCGGCCGTGCTGGCACAAAGTCAAGTCGGGGAGCATTACGTGCGGTGTATAAGATCGTATCGGATGACGATTGTGCTGTAGTCATCATTCGTAAGTTTCACAATAAGCTTCGAAAGACAGTCTATAAAGAAGTTCTACGGGCGATCCGGCGGTTGGAATTGGATAAATCTGATTTTAAGATCACTGCCAGCCCGATGGAAATCAAGTATTTGCCTAATGGCAATACGATCTATTTCACAGGATCTGACTCCATCGATGATACTAAGGGCATGATCGATGAAGAAAAGCCGATCAAGCTGGTTGAAGTAGACGAAGTGACAGAATTTTTCGATAAGGGCGAAGGCGAAGACGAGCTCATGAACATTGAAGCAACCTTCGTGCGTGGCAATGATGAGGAGTTCTGCATGGAGTATTATTTCAACCCGCCGAAGAATCAGAAAGCACCGGTGATGGTCTGGCTCGATAAGATGAAACAGCGCGGTGACGCGATCCACATACATACTGACTACCGAGATGTACCGGCAAAATGGCTTGGCCAGAAGCTAATCAACTCCGCTTTGGAGTTACTAAAAAACGACGAGAAGCTGTATCGCTGGCTGTGGCTTGGAGAATGTACAGGTTTAGACGATGTTATTTATTACATGTTTAACCCGGATAAGCATGTTGCCGATGCAACGCCGGCGCAGCTGCGGCACATCACAATTTCCGGAATCGGAATAGACTATGGTCAAATGAACGCAACGACCTTTGAGGCATTCGGTCTGGATTATGTTGACCGCTGTGTCCGAGGATTAGGCGAGTATTACCACTCCGGCCGGAATACCGGACAGCAGCGCAGCCCCAGCGAGTATGCGAAAGATTTCAAAGACTTCAAGGCGAAAATTGAGAATAAGTTAGGCAAGCCAATTACCTTTGTTTATATCGATCCTTCGGCGAAAGGCTTGGCTGAGGAAATTAAGCGAGTATGTCCAGAGGTTGTGATTAAAAATCCGGACAATACCGTGAATTTGGGCATTGATCGAGTGAAGAAGCTGCTGAGTTATCTGCGGCTTTTTATTTGCACTGAGCAACGGCACCTCAACAATGAGATGTATCTGTATATGTGGGATATGGACAGCGTAGATAAAGGCATTGAAAAGCCGGTTAAGACCAATGACCATTGCCAGGATGCGCTGCGCTATTTCGTGATGGGAGCTTGGCAGTATATCCGGCAGATGTTGCCGATGATCACAGAGGAGGATTGAAATATGACAAACGATGTCATTGATGGATTTTTAGAAAAGTTAGGATATCCAATTGCCATGTCTGGAAAACATCGGCAGCTGATGAAGGAATGGCATGCTTGGTATCGCGGTAAGGTTGACTCATTCCACAATTACACCGTTTACAATGGCTTTGAAAATGTGGACTGCGAGAAGCTGACGCTGGGCATGGCCAAACGATCTGCGGAGGACTGGGCGGATCTGTTGCTGAACGAAAAGGTTGAAATTATGACGGCCTCGCAGAACGCGCTGGATGCGATCTTAGAAGCAAACAATTTCCGTGACCGTGCCAATCAACTGATCGAGCTGGCGTTTGCCTTAGGCACCGGTGCTTTTGTGGCTTATGCGTCTCCATCTCGAACTGATCGACCTGTGACGATAAACTACATCAACGGACTGATGATCCGGCCGTTGAAAATTGAAAATGGCGAGATTGTGGACTGCGCTTTTGCCAGTCAACTGAATCAAGATGAATATTACATCACGCTGCATACCCGGCAGCCGGACGGATCATACCGGATTGAGAATATTGTGTTTAGCGAGAAATCTGGTCAATATTCGGTTAAAAATCTTCCGGGTGGTGTCAAGCCGATTGTTAAAAGTCCGGTGAAGCTGTTTTGGATTGTGAAGCCGAACCTGGTCAACAACATCGAATTAGACGAAGCAATGGGTCTTTCGGTCTATGCCAATGCGGTCGATGAAATGAAAGATGTCGATACGAAGTACGACAGCTATGAAAATGAATTTGTCCTGGGTAGAAAACGGATTTTCGTTCGAGGAGATACAGTCCAGGTCAATATCGGTCCCGACGGCAAACCTCGTCCAGCCTTTGATACAAAGGATACTGTTTTCTATGCGATTCCGATGGAAGATAAAGAGGCTAAACCGATTCAGGAAACCGATTCAAAGCTGCGGGTAGAGGAGCATGACCGCGGGCTGCAGACGGCGCTCAACTTGTTCGGAGACAAGGTCGGCTTCGGTGCAGATCACTATGTCTTCCGAGACGGTAAGGTCTATACCAACGAAGCCCAGGTCATCAGCACGAATTCGAAGATGTACCGGCGTCTTAAAAAACATGAGCTATTGCTTGAGCCGGCGCTGATCGGTTTAACACAGTCTGTCCTTTACCTGCTTACGGGTAAGCCGTATACCGCTGACGTGTCCGTCAATTTCGATGATTCCATCATCGAGGATACGGCGGAGAAGAAGCGACAGGCCTTACTGGAGTTCAACGCTGGGTTAATTGATGCCGTTGAGTATTTTAAGCTGACACGCAACATGGATCAGGCTGCAGCGGAGAAATTCGTACAGGAGATCGAAGCCCGCAAGCCAGAGGTTGAAGAAGAACCGGAACCCGAGGAATAGACCATGTTGACGGATGAGGAAATCAACTACCTGAACCGCGAGATACTTGCGATCTATCAGGACATGGAGCTGGATCTGATTATTGATATCGCCCGCCGGTTTGATACCTACGAGAAGATCGGTGGATCGTTGGAGTGGCATCTGAAAAAGCTGGATGAGCTGGGTGCGCTGAACCGAGAAACGGTGAGGATCATCGCACGGTATTCTACACGATCTGAAAAAGCCATCCGGAAAATGCTCAAAGAAGCTTCCTTTGCAAACTTCGATAGAAAGACATTAGATCGCGCTGGGATTGATCTGGAAACGATGATGCAAAGCCCGGCAATGGCTGCGACTTTTGAACACAGTTATCAGGAGCTCAAGGAGAGTTTTAAGATGATTCAAACGGCAGCACAGGAGAGCGTCCGACAATCCTACATGACCATCCTCAATACGGCTTATTTAGAGACCGTCAGCGGCGTTTACAGTTATGGTCAGTCAATCAGCCGTGCCATGCAGAAAATGGCCAATAAGGGCATCTACGGGGCTACCTATAAGCGTTCTAATCCGCTTACAGGCGAAGAAAAGATCATCCATTATTCGATCGAAGCTGCAGTGCGTAGGGACACGCTAACGGCAGTTCATCAGACGGCAAACCGAGCTGTCCTGGCAGCCGCGGAGGATAACGGCGTCAACGCTTTAGAGATTTCCAGTCATCTGGGAGCTAGGGTAAGTGATACGAACCCAATCGCTAACCATGCAGGATGGCAGGGAAAGGTTTACCTGATTGAAGGAAGCAGTGAGGAGTATCCGAACTTTGTGGAATCAACGGGTTACGGAGATATTCAAGGCTTCGCAGGTGTGAATTGTCGACACCGTGCTTTCCTTTTCTGGCCGGGGATTTCTAAGCCTGGGCAAGCGCAGATTGACCTGCAGGAGAATCGTGAGCGTCGGGAGCTGCTGGATCAGCAGCGGGCGATGGAAAGAACTATCCGGCAATACAAGCGGCGCCGGGCTGTAGCAGAACAGTGCAACGACCTGGAAGGCTTTGAAAAAGCAAGTCTGAAAGTGAAAGAAAAGCAGAAGCAGATCATCCAGTTCTGTGACGAACATAACCTGCCGCGGGAATTTGAAAGGGAGCAGATCGCATCATGAAGAAATACGATGAGAAAGATGGAGTCTGGCGGACAGTGGGTGGTCGCCGGATTTTTATTAAGAATGGACAGAGTTTGTCCGATGCGATGATCAAAAGTGGAAAGTTCAAGCGTTATATTGATTCTGACAGTATAGATTCGAAAGTGGTTGATATAGAAATTGATGGTTTGACAGATTGTTTAGAAGTCCGTTCAACTGGAGAAACTGTAGAAACTGAATTTGGGATTTTTAAAATGACACCGGCTATGCAAAGAAAGCTTAAACGGGAAAAATGGCGCTTTGATTGGACTAAAGCAGAAGGTGAAAATTTATATGCGCTACGTGTAAAAGGAGATGACACCATTCAGGGATTGATTTCTTTTACTCATGAACAAGGTTATACAAAAGTTTTTTTAGCAGAATCCAACCCTTCTAATGTCGGGCATAATGGTAAATATATAGGAACTGGTGCTCACCTTTTTGCGATAGCTTGTTATGAAAGTAAAAAGCAAGGTAATGATGGATTTGTGACTCTAACGGCGAAAACAAAGCTAGTAGATCACTATGCAAAGACCCTTGGAGCCTATTCGCTTGGACCTAAAGAAAACATGGCGATCGATGAAGTGGCGGCTCAGAAACTGATAGATAAATACATTAAAAAGTAGTATAATATTTACAGATAGGAGGGACATAATGACAAAAGAAGAATGGCAAGCGATTGATGAATTTGAGATCGCGGCAGCGGAAGCTGGTGGATATGTGCAGCCCCCTAAACCTATGACAGAAGAAGAGAAACAAGCTGAAAGGGAAAAAATTTTAGCTTGGATAAAAAAGCATAAAGAGGAACAACGACAGAAAAATTAAAATTAATGAACTAAGCACGGTCAAGGAATCGTGCTTTTTCTATGTCCCGGACACGACAAAAAACTGTCCTTTTCTCGTGCCCCGGCAACGATAGGATCGGGTAACCTGTTTGATCACACGCGGACGCGACCGCGACACCAAGCGAAGGAGGAAGAACATGGCGAAGAAAAAGAAAAGCTTTCGGGAGTTTTTGAATGGGCTGGAGCTGGAAGACGATGTTGTTGATACCATCATGGCAGAGTTCGGTGCGCAGACCACCGCGAATCTCGAAAGAATCACCGAACTGGAAGGACAGATCAGCGGGAGCGCAGATTTGCAAACCCAACTGACAGCCTTACAGACCCAATACGACAACGATACCAAAGCTCTGAAATTGGCAAATACAAAGAACAGTGCGGTTTTCCGCAAGTTCGCCAGCCTAGGAAAAGCCGCGGATCTGCTGATGGCCAAAGTGGATCTGGATAAGATCACCGTGGATGATGACGGGAAGATCACCGGCGGTCTGGACGATCAGTACGAATCACTCACTAACGAGTATAAGGACATTCTTGGCAATGGATCAGGCTCTGGAGATGGCGGGCTGCCGAACGGCACGACACCGCCGGCCGGTAAAAATCCGGAAGAAATGACCATGGAAGAGTACATTGCGTATCGCAACAAACTTTAAAGGAGGGCTATTTGTATGCCGAATACTTTTTTAACACCTCAAATCATCGCGCGGGAAGCGTTGATGGTACTGGAAAACAACCTGGTCATGGCGAACCTGGTTCACCGTGACTATTCCGACGAATTTGTAAAAGTAGGCGATACCGTCACCGCACGGAAACCGGCAAAATTCGTTTCTCACAACTTCACTGGCGCGGTCATCGTGCAGGATGCCGTTGAAGATGGTGTACCGGTGAAACTGGATCGTCATCGCGACGTCACCTTTGCCGTGACCTCGACGCAGATGACGCTGGACATCAAGAACTTTTCAGAGCAGCTGATCACGCCTGCAATGTCTGCCATCGCACAGTCCGTGGATGAAGACCTGCTGAATGAAGTGGCCAACATCTCCAATGTTGTAGAAGGAACTGCGAAGCCGGCGAATCTGGAAGATATCGCAAGGATCAGTAAAAAGTTGGACATCAACAAAGTGCCTATGCAGCAGCGCCGCCTGGTTCTGAACCCGGAACACAAGTACCGCTACGCCTTAACCGACAACTTGTCCAAAGTCGCGTATGCCGGCACTGGTGAAACGCTGCGGAATGCAGAACTGGGCAGAATCTATACGCTGGACACTTACATGGATCAGAATGCTCCATATTCGATGGCGGAAACTCCGGGTACAGCGACTGCGCTGAAAGTCACGGGAGCCAAAGATGCGAAGACAGTCTCCCTGTCCGGAATCACCACGGCGACCGCAACAATCAAAAAGGGTGACGGTTTTATTTTAGACGGCCGAATGTACCGTGCAGCTGAGGATAAGACTGCTGCAGCGGGTGCGATTGATTCTCTGGCGATTGATATGCCGTTGCTGAAAGAGTATGCAACAGCCAACGCCTATATCGTCAACAAGGTCCACTCGTTGGCATTCCACCGCAACGCGATCGCGATGGTCAGCCGGCCTTTAGCTCTGCCGCTGGGCAATAAAAACGCAGCGATCGTTTCGCATAATGGTCTGGGCGTCCGCGTCGTCTATGGTTATGATATCAAAACCAAGACAGATACCATTTCCCTGGATATCCTGTACGGCATCAAGACGCTGGATCCAACAATGGCTGTCAAGCTGATCGGCTGATCATGCTGAAAAGCTATGCGACGTTCAGCAACTACATCACAGATTTTCAGGGTGCATTGATCAAAGACGAAGAAAGCTTTGATCGGTATTGCGTTCAGGCAAGTCAGATCCTCCGGAAAAGAACTTTCGGGCGGTCTGACCTGCCGCATTACCAAAACCTGGATGAACTTGTGATGTGCGCTTGCGCTCTTTGTGACCTGCTTTGTAATGAAGCGGCGGAAGCAACAGCGTCTGGAAAGAGGATCACTGCGGAAACGGTAGGGGATCACTCTCAAAGCTATCAGCTGCAGACAAAGCAGGAGTGCATTGAAGAACAGGAAAGAGCGATTCGGACCTGGCTGGGGATGACCGGCTTGTTGTATGCCGGGGTCGTACTTATGGAATATGGAGGCTGACTATGAAGGTAGAAAAAAATGGGAAGATCCTTGTCATTAATGACAAACTTAAGGATCGCTATTTAAAGGATCTCGGCTATACCGAGGTCAAGGATACAAAAAAAGAAACGCAGAAACAGAACTGAGGTGATGGCCGATGTTTCCACACACAATAACTGTTTATCGACATCAGGACGATGATGGTTATTTGCGGACCGTTATCCACGGTGTGTATTGGTATGGATCCAAGTCACAAGCGAAGGCTGATAAAGGCGTGGATCAAGATGCCTCGGTAACGGTGATCATTCCATTTCTTAACGTCGATGTCCGGCCGGGCGATCTGATTGTAAAAGGACATGGTCAAGCGATCCGCTGTAAAGCAGAGCTGGAAAATGTCAAAGAGTGGATCACCGCAGAGTCCGTATCAATACACGATGTTGGCAGCGATCTTGACGGGATCACCGTGAAAGGAAGCTGAGCGATGGCACAGATTTATTTTGATATTGACCTTCATCTTGCGGGGACTGAGGCTTTATTGCGGGGATTGAATCTTGAACAAGGTGGCCTGGTCCAGCGTTTTTTTACTTCTGAGGTCATCCGGCTGTCTGATAAATATGTTCCATTTCGTTCCGGCATTTTGAAGAACAGCGTCCATCCGACGCCAGATTTCGACGCGATCTTTTACACAACGCCTTACGCCAGATATCACTGGTTTGGTAAGCTGATGGTCGATCCCATCACGGGAAAGGGATCCTTTTTTAATCCGCTGGAAGGCCGGCACTGGTCGCGACCAAACACACAGAAGGTACTCACTGATCGGGATATGCAATATCAGGGAGCGCCTCTGCGCGGTCCTTATTGGACAGAGCGAATGTGGGAAGCAGAAGGAGGGCAGATCTTGGAATCTACCCGATTGTTTATCGAAAGGAATGCACATCTATGACGATTATTGAAGCGATCAGAACCTACCTGTCAGATTGCCCAATGCTCTTAAACTTGGGCAGCCGGGTGAAAGTGGATTTTCTGCAGGAAAAAGGAAAGTCGGTTTCCATTGAGCCTTTACCGGTGAATCCCGTTGTCAGAGACTATATCGGCGGCGGGGGAGAGCGGCAATACGCTTTTGCGGTGGCTGTTAAATTTCCTTATTCCGATGAGGCGGCGATGAATGTGGAAAACAGCGGTTTCTTTGAGGAATTCGCAGACTGGCTGGAAGAACAGAATGATCTGGATCACCTGCCGGATTTAGGCGAAGGAAAGCAAGCAACAAAGATAGAAGTGACCAGTAATGGTTATCTCTTTGGCATTACGCAAGATATGAAATACGGCCGGTACCAAATCCAGTGTCGGCTGCTCTATGAAGTAGAATAGGAGAGAGAATATGGATAAGATCAAACGAGCAAAATTAGCTCATTTCTTAAACACGGCAACGACCGCGGAACCGACCTGGTCAAGGATGAATAAGGGCATTACTGAATTGACGACGTCGTTCAATCCAGAGGTGACCACTGAGAAATATATCGGTGATGACAACGCATCAAATAGTATCGATTCTTACGCGCCGAACACGCCGATCAGTATGACAGCCTTTAAAGGTGATCCGATTTTTGAATTCGTGGATAACATTCGGAAGACGCGGGCAACCGGTGAAGATTGTCGCGCGCAGCTGCTGAATGTGAGTATCTACGAAGAAACGACAGGAAAGTATTATGCTGAGAAACAGGACGTTCTGATTCAGATTGATTCTTTCGGCGGTGAAGGTAATGTCGTGATCGAATATACGATGCTCTATGACGGCGATCCAGTCCAGGGGACAGCGACAATCGCGAACGGCACCGTTACATTTACAGAGGCATAAGGACGGCTTGTGCCTCTTTTTAAGGAGGAATGACGATGAATCAAGTTCGTATTACGCGAAAACAGGAGGATCTTTATCGGATTAATATCTGCGACGATGGGACAGAGATTATCTTTGACCTGGCTGATATCGGATTGCCCTTCAAGTGTAATAAGGCTTTTCAGGAAGTTGAAAAGAATAAGCAGGTGGCGATCGGAAAGATTAAAGCACTTGAAAATCAAAAGAATGAAAAAGAGAGTGGAAACCTCTTTGGATCTGTTGAACGTCAGATCCTCAATACCTACAAAGAAATGTTCGAGCGGAATCGTCAGATTATGGACGATTTTTTCGGTTGCCCGGGCGCAATGCAGAAGTTGTTTGGCGACGCCAATTACATGGATATGTACGACGATCTGTTTGAGCAGTTTGAGCCGCACTTTGAAGCGATGCAGCTGAACACGGAAACGATTAAAGAGCGACTCAAGAAGAAATATCAGAAAAGGCAAAATGATGTGTTGTCCTGATGGAGTATCCAAAGTATATTGAAGTAGAGGGTCAGCGTTTTGCGCTGGACACCGATTACCGGACAGCGCTGAAGTGCTTTGAGGTGATCGAGGATCCTGATATTGACGATATTGAACGGTCGTTGGCCGTGATTTATTTATTGCTAAATGATATCCCTAAGGTAGATCTGAACAAGGTCATGGAGCTGTTGATGAGATATCTAAGCTGCGGTAAAAGTAAAGACTCGGCTGCAGGTGTGCAAAAGGATATGGACCTTCAGGCCGATGAAAGCTACATCGTCGCGTCGTTTGCCTCTGACTATAAGATCGACCTGTCAAGCATTGAATCTATGCACTGGTGGCACTTTATCACATTGCTGGACGGTTTGTCCGGGGATTGTGTATTGAATCGTGTAAGGGAAATTAGAACCTGTGATTTAAAAGATTACAGAGGAAAAGCAAGGGAAAGAATGGCGAAGGCAAAGGCTCAGCTGGCTCTGCCGACGAAACTAACAGCTGAAGATCAGAAGGCGCTCGACAAGTTTGAAGCGCTTTTTTTGTCCTCAGAAAACAGATTGGATGATGGAGATACCCTCTTAGACGGAGGTGAATAGCTGAAATGGCTGAAACGGTAAATTCCATCCGAATCAATACCCGGCTGAAGACGGATGGTATCACGAAAGACCGAAAAGAAATAGAACGACAGCTGAAAGAATTAGCAAAAGAAGCGGAATCCGTCAAGATTGGAAAAGAGATTGATGAACAGAACTCAGCAATCGAGAAGTCTGCGGCCAGGGTAAAAAAGTTGCAGGAGGCCTACGAAGAAGCAGAAAAAAGCGCTCGCAAAATGAGTGAAGAAGCAATGAAGCAAACGGTGAACGATCCTAAAGCGATTAATCAAAGTGATCGCGCAGCTGAAGCAGCGATGAATGCGTTGCCGGCATCTGCTAGTATTGAAGATCGCGATCGTGTTGCCCAAGAAGCTGCGAATGAGGCAATGCGAGCCGCCAATCAGACGAGACTGGAAGGAACTAAGGAATATCAGAAGCAAGTAGAAAAGCTCGATCAGATCAATAGTAAGCTGCGGCAGGAAGACCAGCTGCAGGCAGAAGCGGCAGCTAAAATCAGCAACAAAAAAGTTGAATTGGAAGGTGCTCTGCAGCGCGAGAATGCCATGAGTGATTCGCTTCATGGCGAACTGATAAAGTTGGATCAAAAGGATCAGAAGTTGCGCAGTCAGGCCGCCAAGCAGGCGGAGGTCGCTCGCCAAACAAAAGAAACCCAGAAGGCTGCAGAGAAGCATAATAACTCTTTAAAAAGAGGGATTAAGCGGATCGCAAAGTTAAGCCTTGGCGTACTGGGGGTACGGATGGCTTACAGCGCAGTCAGAAAAATTGTGTCATCGGTAACTGATGACAACGAAAAACTGAAAAATACGATTGACGCGATTTGGGCTGGTTTAGGCAGTGCATTCGAACCGATCATCAACGGATTGATCAGCGGATTTGCCACAGTGCTGAACTATGCTTTTGCGATCATCAAAGCTCTGACTGGCATCAATTTGATTTCGAAGGCCAATGCCAAAATGGCAAAGAAAAAGAAGGATGGCGGATCCTCCGGAAGCAAGCTTGCCTCGTTTGACAGTTCAGAAGTCCTGAGCAAGAGCTCGGGATCGGGATCAGACCCAACAGATACCTATCTGAAAGAGATTGATCTGGGAAAACAGCTTACGGCAATCGTTGAGCGCTTAAAGAAGCTTTGGGACGGAATCGTGAAGATTGTAACCAACATTGGGAAAGCCTGGAAGAAAGCCTGGGATTATGCAGGTAACGGGCAGCGAATCGTAACATCATTGTCCAACATGCTTGAACGGATGTTTGAGTGCTTGGAGCACATCGTGGGATCCACGGTGGAATGGTCAGAGTCGATTAACTTCATTCCTCTGGTTTCCAGTCTTGCGGGTTTACTGGAGTCCATTGAACCGCTGTTCAACAAGCTGATGGAGTCCTTTGAATGGTTCTGGGATGAGATCGTTCTGCCGCTGTCAAGCTTTGTGATTGAGGATGGACTGCCGGCATTTTTCGATTTGCTTTCCGCTGCTTTGGATTTATTTAACGGTGTTTGTGAAACGACCAGGCCGGTAGCAGAGTGGCTCTGGGACAATTTACTGGATCCGATTGCCTCCTGGACTGGTGGTACGATCGTAGAAGTCATGGGCTGGCTTACGGAAGCTCTGCAGGAACTGTCTGCGTGGTTTGATGAAAACGGTGCGGCTATCACTGAAGCCCTCATCGGATTCGGAGAACAGGTTTCTCGCTTGTGGTTTGAATTTATTCAGCCGATTTTGGAATTAGTGAAGATTGGCGTTCAGCTGGCGATCGCATTCTTAAAAGGTCTGCTGGAAGGCTTTCTGGGGAGTGTCAGCAATATTATTGATGACATTACTTTAGTACTTGAAGGTATTATCAATTTCATTACTGGCGTTTTCACAGGGAACTGGGAACAAGCCTGGCTCGGTGTTCAACAGATCTTCGCGGGAATTTGGAATGGTATTTTAGATATCGTTCAGGGTGTCATCGATGGTATTGTCACCGGAATTAATGCAGTGATTGATGCGATTAACAGCATTTCAGTGGATATTCCTGATTGGGTTCCTTTTGTAGGTGGTTCTCATTTTGGTATGAATTTGGGGCATATCACAGGTTTTGATGTGACTCAATTCAAGTGGATTCCGAAACTGGCTCAAGGCGCGGTACTGCCTCCGAACAAGCCATTTGTGGCTATGTTGGGAGATCAGACCCGGGGGCGAAACTTGGAAGCCCCGGAAGATTTGATCCGCCAGATTGTGAGGGAAGAATCTGGATCACAAGGAACAACGATTGTAATCAAGGCTGATGGTGATCTAGGGGCATTGATTCGATTACTGAAGCTGAATATCGACGAAGAAGATCGGCGTGTAGGTACAAAATTGGTATTGGAGGGATAAGCGATGAGCGATACTTTTGACAACGGTCTTTATATTGACGGCGTTTATTACCATGTGCCGATTCTGTCCTGCAAGCGCAGCGCTGACTTCCTGTGGAAGTATGCTGATCGCACTGAGGATGGTGAGCATGCGGGCGAGCTGCTGGGAATTTATTTCAATTACACCTTATCCTTCGGCCAGATAGTGGACATGTACGAATACAACAGGCTCTATCAAAAGCTGACAGAAAAGCAGGAATACCATACCGTGGTGATGCCTGGAGCTTCGGGATCCATGTTTACCTATCAAGCCTACTTCTCGAAGGTGTCTGATGAGGTGAAGAAAAGCAAAGCTGGAAAGAATATCTTTATGAAATTGAAAGTGGAATTTGTCAGCAAGTTCCCGACAATCTCATGAGCAGGAGAACATCAACCCGGGCCGTCATCAATCTGTTTGATACGACAGCCAAACAGGATGGTGCTTACGCTGTAAATGATATTCTTTCCTTTTGCGATATTGGCCGGTTAGATGAAGATGAGATTGAAACAGTCAAGTTCGGCACTTTGGAAGATGGTGGTTTCTTACTTGATGGCAGCTGCCAGATCATGGATGAAAGTGTGCAGACAGCTGATTTCGGTTATTGGTCAGCCATGATGTCCGATGAGCATGGCAGCTTTAGCACAAACCCAAAAATTGAACGACAATTCTATGAGAATCACTCCGCCGCCGGATTGACACTGACTTTTGATAGACAATATCCGTTGCCAAAACGGGTACGAGTCACGTTTGAAAATAGCATCGGGGAGTTGATCGGCTCCGAAGTTTTCAATGTTGATCGGTACACCTATTTCTGCAATTTAAAAGCGGATGATTTCAGATGTATGAGCTTGGAATTTTTACAGACAGAAAGCCATCAATATGCCAGGCTGAACGGTATTGATTATGGCCGGAAGCTGGAATACTCACAGGACGCCGAGAAGAATCTCTCGAAAGCGACTTTACTTGAAGAGCTGAACATCACCTCGTCAGAAGTCAGCGTGAACACGTCCTCTGTGACAGTTATTGATCCGGATGAAACATTCAACATTGATAATCCGCAGGGCTACTACACTCTGCTGCAGCAACGGCAGAAATTAGATCTGTATGAGACAATCAACGGTGTGGAATATCAGATGGCTACACATTACATCAAAACCTGGGAGACAACCTCAGGGGTAATCTCCACTTTTTCCTGTCAAGATATTCTTGGTGTGATGGATGGGACAAGTTTTAGCGGCGGTGTTTATGACGTTACGCCTGCCCATGAGATTATTGATGAAATCATGATCTCGTTTGGTTGGACGGATTATTATGTGGATCCTGAGATTGCAGAAATGACTCTGTCCGGGATCATCAAACCATGCAGTCATCGGGCAGCGCTGCAGCAGGTTCTGTTCGCATGTTGCGGAGTGATTGATACCTCACGGATTACTGGGATTAACATGTACAGAGCTTCGCATACAACGCAAACGATCATTCTTTCGGACCGGAAGTTCATGTCACCGGCTCACAGTATCAAACAGATGGATCTGATCACCGACGTGGAGGTCACAGCTCATAAATTCATCAAAGGATCAGAGCTCAAAGATGCTTATAAGGCTGCTTTGGATCCCGGTATTTATGAGGTGTCGTTGAAGTCACCTTTTACCAATTACACTGCAATAAATTGCACGATCCTGGAATCAGACTATTTCCGAATTAAGCTGCAGATCGATGTAGCCGCTGAAGTTAAGGTGCAGGGCCATCCGTATGAGGATAGTGCGACGATTTACCGCAAGGCGATGCCCGAGCTGCCCGCCGGATCTTTCAGGAACAGCAAGCAAGTCACCGACGCTACTTTGGTATCTGAATCCAATGCAGCACGCGTTGCCGAACACCTTTATGAGTATTATCAGTACCGACTCAACCACGAGTTGAAAATCATCTGTGAGGATGAAAAGGTTGGTAATTTCTCCGCGGTGAAAACGCAGCAAAATATGGTCGCAGTTGTGCTTGAATCGATGTCGCTGGATCTGACCGGCGGCTTTTTAGCATCCTGCAAAGGGATTGGCTATGCTCTTAAAATTGGTGATTATGATTATGCAGGCAATGAACTCAAAACTGGCGATGAGATTGGGGTGATGTGATGGTTTGGATTGCGCCTGTATTTGACAGGACAGAGGAGGATGTGCGTGATAGGACACCAAAAGGCTATCTCAAATATGAGGATCTGAATCGAATTGAGCAGAACCTATCCTATCTTGCAATGAAGCTTGGGTTAGACTATGCCACAAAGGATTGGAGCGGCCGGCCTTTAATTTTTAAGACGGATCTCACAAAAATCTTAGATGGCTTGACTGCAATACGAAACCGCTGGCCTGTACCCAATCTTCCGGAAAATCCTCGATTTCCGGTTAACGATTACGAGAAAGTGAATCAAATAGAAAAAATTGAATATTTGATCGGCAATAACATTATGGCATCCGGGGAAGCACAGATGCGCTGCGGAGAAATGTTTGCCGGAGAAAGCGGGGTGATTTAATGAGCTATAAAAAGAAGACTTGGAAAAACAGACAATCAGAATATCCAACCAGAAGGAAGCTCGTTGCAACAGGAGCCGCGAATGAATATGACGTTGTGCGGGCGGAGGGGGCTGTATCCCAAGAAGGGGATCCCTTTAATGCAGCAACGATGAATGACCTGGAAAGCCGTGTGGCGGAAGGTTTTAGCTACGGAACAGTGGATTGCGACGCCGAAATCATCATCTCCTCAACCGCAACCTGGACGCAGCTGACAGCGGATAATGCAGCCACTCTGGATCCGCAATACAAGGCGGGTCCGGATCCTAACCTCAAGTATCCCTGGTTTACAGATCTGTCTTTTGCTTGCAGTGAGGACGATGAGATCTACCCGGAGTGGGATGCGGACACCGCAGAGCTCGGCTGCCTTGGCCCCTGCATCAAGGTGACCACCAATAAGCTGCGGATTTACTGCAATGCGGATATGACCGGCACCCAGCTGCGTGCCTATCAATATACCCGGCGTAAGAGGAATGCGGTATGAGGCAGGGCAATACTTACTCTTTGGCCATTGAACTGCAGGATGACGTCGGATCCGTAATAGACATTGATCTGGTGGACAAAGTTGAGTTTGTTTTTGGGCCTGTCAGAAAAACGTATCCTGAAGATGCTAAATTTGATCGCGATCTTGGGCAGTTTATTGTTGCACTTACTCAGCAGGACACGTTTATGCTGGATCATGTTGTCTCTTGCCAAGCTAGGATCAAGTTTAAGGATGAATCGGTTACGGGAACAGGAATTACTCGGGAAGCCGTGTACGAGTCAATCTCTAAGGAGGTGCTGTGATGACTAAAATGGCGATCAAAAAACAAGAGAAAGTAATCGTCATGAAAATGGATCCTTACAGTGGAGGCGGAATTGGGACGAAAGATTACGATACACTCTACAACAAGCCGCGCATTTCCGGCATCGAACTTGTGGGTGACAAGAATTTTGATGAGCTTGGATTGGAGAAAATGACAAATACTGATATTTTTAATTTAATAGGAGGTCAAAAGTTAAATGGCTAATAAGTATCTTGATAATGATGGCTTGCTTTATCTTTGGAGTCTAATCAAAGCGCATGTTACAAACTCAGTAGCTAATAAAGTTGATAAGGTCTCTGGCAAAGCACTATCCTCAAACGATTATACTGACGAGGAGAAAGCCAAGCTTGGTGGAATTGCAACTGGAGCCCAAGTCAATAAAATTGAGTCGATTAAAGTTAACGGTGTTGTGCAAGAGATCAAAAGCAAAGAGCTCAACATTACCGTACCAACGGATAACGCAAGTCTTGCCAATGGCGCGGGATATCAAAAAGCTGCTGAGGTCCAGGCCGCAATCAACCAGGCACTTAGTGGGATCACGGGTATTGATTTTCAAATCGTGTCCACGCTGCCGCCGACGGGGATCAAAGGTACGATCTATTTGATGTCACATGCTCATGGTACAGGGGACAGCTACGATGAGTATATCTGGCTGCCAACGGCTAATAAATTCGAGAAGATCGGCAACACGGATATTGACTTGTCCGGATATCTGAAAAAGACGGACATGGTTGCGATCACCAATGCCGAAATTGACACGATCACCGCTTAGTAAGGCGGTGATTTTACGTGGCGAATAACTATTTAGACAAAACCGGCTTGACCCATCTACAGGAAAAAATTAAAGCAGCGCTCGCGGGCAAAGCCAATACAAACCACACTCACAATTATGCCGGCAGCAGCTCTGCTGGGGGATCTGCAACGTCAGCGGTCAAGCTGCAGTCGGCACGCACTGTGGATGGGGTCGACTTTGATGGGTCAGCAGCGATTATGCACTATGGTACTTGCAGCACCGCAGCGGCAACAGCGGCAAAGGTGGTTGCATGTACAGGATTTAAGCTGGTAACTGGTGCGCGGATTATCGTCAAGTTTGCGGTAACCAACACTGCGGACAACCCAACGCTCAACGTTAACAGCAGTGGCGCAAAAGCGATCCAGTATCGTGGCGCAGCGATCAACGCAGGATACCTCGCGGCTAATCGGACATTGGAGTTTGTTTATGACGGCTCTGCCTATCAGTTGATTGGTGACCTAGACACAAATACGGTTTATACACATCCAACATCGGCGGGCAATAAACATATTCCGGCGGGTGGTGCGGCCGGCCAGATCCTGAGGTGGTCAGCGGATGGTACAGCCATGTGGGGAGCTGATAATAATACGACATACACAGCGTTTAAAGCTGCCACGGCATCAGCGGCAGGAGGAGCTGGCCTTGTACCGGCGCCTGCTGCGGGTAAGCAAGGTCAGTATCTTCGCGGCGACGGTACATGGTCGACACCGGCAAATACAACTTACAGCAACATGACCGCTGCAACTGCGTCGGCTGCTGGTAAAGCAGGGCTAGTTCCAGCTCCAACCGCAGGAGCTCAAGTTAAATATCTGCGTGGTGATGGGACTTGGCAAACACCTCCCTATACCAATACATGGCGCGGTATAGTTAATAATTTGACCAGCGACAGCACTACAGATTCTTTATCTGCAGCTCAAGGCAAGGAGCTTAAACGATTGATTGATAATGCTGGATCCAAGCTCGTTGATGGCTTTACGATTGCGGCGACCGCAACTTGGACCCAGCTGACCGCGGATAACATTGCCAGCTTGGATCCGGATTATAAGACAGTGGATCCGGCTCTCAGCTATCCGTGGTTTACCGACGTGGCCTACACCTGTGCTGCTGACGACATCATCGAGCCGATGTGGCCAGCTAATGTGGAGGGCATCGGTCCGTACATCAAAGTGACAGCCAACAAGCTGCGGATTTATGCCGACAGCAACAAAAACGGGACCGCACTTACCGCATTTAAGTGCAAGAAAGGATGATTTTATGGGATTCAGCAGAAATATACTTCCAGGATTAAATGCAAAATATGCTTATATAACACGTATGCTGAGTGTTCTCCGCGATTATAGCGGAGGATCGGCAAAAGCAGATATACCCGCAGATGAAGAATTAATCGGGTGCAGTCTGTATGTAGGCATCGATAGCTGGGGTGGCAGTAGACCCTCTTTAATCTTATATTCGCCAACCGGAGATGTGCGCATAACAAACACGACGAACCATTATCAGAAAACTTGGAATATCGCTGAACTTTATCCGGATAAAGTATTTACTGGGGTTTATGTGGAATGCTGGCGACAAAATGATGTTAACAAATCGTATGTTATTTGCACCTATGTAACGCGTAAAAAAATCGGGGGGTAGTTTGTACTACAAACTATTTAAAAACCCTTTTGTTAAAGGCTTTTTCATACCTTCGAATTCTGGAAAGAGGTGGAATCTAATGGGATTCTGCCGAAATATCTTACCAGGAGGTAAGTCACCGTTTCCTGGATATGTGCTGCATTTCGCAGAAGGTCAACATCCAACGATCAAAGGATCTATCAATACAGTAGTAACCTGGGATAATAACAAAATTATTCCTTTAATGATATCAGGCACTGTAAACGGGGGCTGGCGTGAAAACAGATATGCACATTTCGATTTATACCTTAACAACATAAATACAGTAGGAGTTTATGATTGCAGGCCGATGACAAGTTATAGTGCTGGAAGTGTTTCGATTAACATGTCTATTAACTTGTTGTTGTACAGAACAATCGAAGAGCTGAAATCAATTAATACTATCAAGTTTAATCGAACAGACGGAGATGTCGGTTTTACCTGGTATTGTACAATGTGGCTGGAAAAGGTAGGTGCATAACATGCCTAACTTTAGCCGAAACATCTTAAATTCATTAGGTAGTTCAGTAAAAGGTATGTCTTGCGTCTACTCAGTGACCAGTGTGGGGGCGCAGAGTTACACATTTAAGGATAAGTATCCTTTTGCCATCGCTATCGGAATTGGCTGCAGTACGGTCGGGCCTTCTGTATCTGTGACGTCGAATAAAACAATGACGCATATTGGTGGATTTACAATGGCTGATACAGGTACATCCCGACGCACTCCAGTTACCATAAAAATGATCATTGACGTTGTTCCTGGTGATAAATTTAATGAGTCCGGAAACTACGAAAATGGCTTGATTGTATTGGTGCCAATTAAGTGAAAGGAGTGATGCTTATGTACGATTACACATCACCGGCTGACCTCTGCCGATGGGCAGAGCAGCAGCTCAACCGCCAAACGTTTTACCAGCTCGGCGGGATCGGTCGCTACGATACTGCCGGCCGCCGGGTGTTTGATTGCATCGGATTGATTAAGTGCTTTTTGTGGCACGATTACGGCCCAGGCAATACCAGCTACTACGGTAAGACGGTGCCGGATATCAACGCTGATCAGATGTACACCCGGGCGATCGACAAGGGCCCGATCAGCACGATCCCGGAGATCCCGGGGCTGCTGGTCTGGCAGCAGGGCCACATCGGGATCTACATCGGTGGCGGCCAGGTCATCGAGTCGACGGCTAAGCGATGGGGATCCGTCGGCGGCTGCGTCGTCAAGTCACAATTTAGAGATAAGTCCGCGGCAATATACCGCGGGACATGGACGCATTGGTTGATGTGTCCTTTTTTAATTTACGAGGAGGGATCCAAGATGTATTTAAAACCAGGGTATCAGAGTATTGCCTGGCAAGGCCAGACGATCCATGTTTACAAGCGTAAGGCTGATCAGGATATTGGCCTGCTGCAGCTGCCAGGGCAAGTAACCAAAACGATAGATAAAATCGATGATGATCACATTCATTATTGCAAGGTTAACTGGCCATTTTTCAACAATCATCCAGGCACTAAAGAGTACGGTATCACTTATGGGCGTAATCAAGGATTTACCCGGGATGATCGGCCGGCACAAAAAGAGTATCATAGCTTAATCATTACCAAAGATGGTCG
>NZ_JADNEM010000044.1:0-20542 GCF_015552275.1 Holdemania sp. 1001302B_160321_E10
GTTTCTACGGATATTTTAACACTTTTCCCTCATTATCTGGCTCTTTTTTTGTTTCCTTTTACTCTGTTTCTCCTTTTGCTCTGCCCCGATACACATTTTCTTCTTTACCTGCATTTACTTTTACTATTGACCATTCTTTCATTTTCTCCCTTAACAAAAGGCTTTTTTACCTATAAGAAAATTCTTTATCTCTTCTGTATCCTTATCTCTGTCCTGATAAAATAAAATGAGCCCTGTTTTTTTAGCTGGGAATTTATCGTTTTCCACTCACGCCTTAAACTGATTGACGATAGACGCGATGCATCATAGTGCAAGAAAGTAAGACATTTCATTTCCTATTGACTGTTCAGTATAAATTTACCCCTTCTCGCTTTGTATCCCCTTCTCCCTTTATTTCTTTTCTTTTTTTCATGGAAGTAGAGCTATCCGCTTTTTTCCTGTTCCATTTCCTGCTTCAGATTTTTTCTTTTTCCTTTCTCGGCAGAAAATAGAGAATCTTTCCCGCCTCTTCCTCAATTCAATTTTCCATAAAAAAAGTGAATCAGCTTGAAGACTGAATCACAGTGATAAATCACGCCGACGGAATATCCCGATGGCGGCTATATAGAACATAAGTCCCAGAACGGCCAGGATTCCCGCCAGAAGTAAGGCTTCATTGCTTCCAGCAGCCAATTCTTTGGCCTGAAACAGAGTCAGCGGCGTTAAGAATTTTAATTTGTCGAGCTGATCTGACGTTTGAGAAAGCATCTGAATTAACAGAAATGCGATCAGGCAGCCGCCAGCACAGCCGTAAGCTTTTTTCTGTTCTGAAAACACGCAGGAAAAGAAGAAGCACAATCCACCTAAGAACAGATGCAGTCCCAGCAATCCGATGTTCATCCGCAGATAATTAACCACATCCAGTTCTCCAGGAAATAACAGACTGCTGGCTGCCAGTCCTAACACCGTGGCATATCCGACCAGCAAAAGCGTGCAAAGCAGAATGAAAAATATCTGGGTTATAACGATTACGCCGCGAGTATTGGGCGTTGCCAGCAGATAGGCCATTGAACCTTGATCAACATAGCGCGCAACCAGCCGAACTGCGATCAACACCAGACACAGCATGGGGATTGCGATCAGGATGAAGCCATACAAATAATTGGCAATGAAATCCAGCATCGTTGCCCCCGCGTTGGTCATCCCGAACGCAGCGAACAGTTCCGGCATGCTTTCCGCCATCAGATCCAGGCTGGCGCCCAGCTTGGGATCATACATTGCGATAATCACCGTGCTGTACAGCGTGATCACCGCCAGAAATAACAAAATCATTTTATAGTTGGCGCGCAGTTCGCGGCGCAGTAACGGCAGACTCATGCGGTATGCTCCTTCCCATAATAGTGCAGAAATAATTCCTCCAACGTTTGACGGCGTGTTTCCAGATCAACGACTTCATAGCGGGCAGCCAGTTTTAAAATCGGATCCATAGCGCCGGAGGTTTGCAGCGTAACCTGATTCTCATGCAGTGCGGCATTCTTTACCCGCGCGGCAAAATCAGCGGCCTCCGCTGGATAGCGGAACTTCAAGATCACCGTGCGCTGATGGTTTTGATTCAGGTCCTTCATCTTTTCCACTGCGATCTGGCGGCCTTCCTTAATAATAACGACGCGGTCGCAGGTTTGTTCCACTTCTTCGAACAAGTGAGACGACATCAGAATCGTTGTTCCTTTTTGTTTTTCTTCTTTGATTTTATCCACGAATTTTTTCTGCGTCAGCGGGTCGAGGCCGCTGGTCGGCTCATCCAGGATCAGAATTTCCGGTTCGTTCATCAGCGCGCAGACTAAGCCGATCTTCTGCTTCATGCCCTTGGACATTTTCTTGATCCGTCCTTTGGGGTCCAACTCGAAATAGTCCAGCAGTTCCCTGGCTTTTGTTATGTTTGGCATCTTTTTCATCGCGGCGATGAATTTGATAAACTCCATTCCGTCCATATCGTCCATGAACGCGATCTCTCCAGGCAGATACCCGACGTCCTTCTGAATCTGGGCGGCATTGCGGAAACAATCGTGTCCCTTAATGCTGACACGTCCATGATCGGGTTGAATAAATCCCATGAGTGTCCGGATTGTCGTTGTTTTTCCAGCCCCGTTCGGGCCGAGAAAACCCATGACCTCTCCGCTTTCCACATTGAAGCTCAGATCGAACACGCCGCGCTGCTGACCGTAATTCTTGGTCATATTTTTAACTTTGAGAATGGTTTTCATTTATTTCCTCCTTATAGGCGATTTTACGGAACATCGTTTGCCAATCATGGAAATCCCGCATTAATTCGTCAATTTCCAACGTTTCGGATTGTCTCAGCTTATCCTGGATATAACCTTCCGCCATCCACGTCAGCATTTGCAGCAGCTGCCGGGGATCGACATCGTCCTTAAACCGGGAAAAATGAATGTTTTTAAAATAAACGGAATACACCTCGGCTAACGTAGCGGTAATCCGGTCTTTCATCGCCTCGCTGACTTCCTCCCGACGGGAATAATAAGCTTTCATCACAAAATTCATTAAATAAGGATATTGCAGGATAATCGAATATTTGACTCGGGCGGCATATTCCATCAGTTCGAAAAAATCGGTAATCTGAATGAAATCGTCGGTAACTACCCGTGAATGAAAGAATTCACAACAGTAGTCAAACAGGAACAGATAGAACTCTTTTTTGTTTTTAAAATAATAGAAAAGCAGCCCCTTGGAGATTCCAGCTTTGGCTGTGATGTCATCCGTCGAAGCGGATAATCGTGCGCCCCGAAGACTTCCAGTCCGGCGTTGATGATCCGCTGCTGCTTCGCGGCTGGTAATTCATAGAACTTCTCGTTCATCAAAGAGCCTCCTGACTGACCAGGTCAGTCTTTCATTCTCATTATAGGGGATTGACTCAACTTTACAACCCCCGGAATTCGATGAAAAGCGTTTCTTTTCTTATTTCCGCCGTTTTCCCATTCCCATCCGGTTTTCCTTCATTTCAAGCAGATTTGACGCTCATTCGCTCAGAAATGGCGTCTGAGGCTGATTTTCCCCCGGCAGGTTCTTTATCAATCATGGTTTGAAGTTTGCCCCGGAAGCTGCAAGTCCTGTCCTGAAAGAGAGTCCTTTCCCCTGCTTCTTTCCATTGTCTGAACTGCAGAAAAAAAAGCACAGCCAAAGCCATGCTTTTCATTGGATAATTAAACCAGTTCGATGATCGCCATCGGTGCGCTGTCGCCGCGACGGAAGCCGGTCTTTAAGACACGGGTATATCCGCCGTTGCGGTCGGCATATTTCGGACCGATTTCGTCAAACAGCTTCTTCAGTACCGTTTCGCCTGTCTTTTCATCCGCAACGACATTGCGGACATAAGCGGCAGCCTGACGGCGGGCATGCAGATCTCCGCGCTTGGCCAACGTGATCAGTTCGTCGACAACAGAGCGCAGTTCTTTCGCCTTCATTTCAGTTGTTTCAATTTTGCCGTTCAGGATCAGGCTGGTAGCCATATTGCGAAGCATCGCTTTCCGGTGGTCAGCAGTGCGTCCTAATTTACGATTCCACATAGGGGGTTCCTCCTTTACTTGCGATTAGTCGTATGATTTGAAGCTCAGACCCAATTCGTAAATCTTGTCTTTGACTTCTTTTAACGATTTTTTACCCAGATTCCGGACTCTCATCATTTCTTCTTCAGAACGCTGAGTCAGTTCTTCGACCGTCTGGATGCCGGCCCGCTTCAAACAGTTGTAAGAACGGACGGACAGATCCAGATCTTCGATCGCCATGGACTGCATGTTCTTCGGCGATTCGCCGTTGACATCCTTCATGACGGATTCCATATCCGCGACGGATTCGTTGACATGGGTCAAGAGATCGAGATGATCGATCAGAATCTTGGAGCCCAGCGCCAGCGACATCTGCGGCGTGATCGAACCGTTAGTCCAGATTTCAAAAATCAGGCGGTCGTATTTCGCATCCTGGCCGACACGAGTCGGTTCCACATTATACGAAATACGGTCGATCGGGGTATAGATGGAATCGGTATACACCGTTCCAATTCCCTGAGAAGATCCCTGGTACAAGGCTTTGTTGCCATCAGCGCTGATGTAGCCGCGGCCGTTGCGGGCCTTCAGTTCCATTTCCAGCGTAGCGCCTTCTTCCAGGTGCGCGATTTCCAGATCTTTGTTCAATACTTCCACACCCGTCGGGCAGATAATATCGCCCGCGGTCACGGTCATTGGGCCTTTTGCGGCAATTCTTAAGGTATAGGATTCATCGTCATCAATCTTCATGATCAGATTCTTGATGTTCAGAATCATCATTGTGACGTCTTCTTCAACGCCAGGAATGGATGTAAACTCGTGGTAAACACCTTCAACCTTAATCGAGTAAACCGCAGCTCCCGGTAAAGAGGAGAGTAAAACACGTCTGAGGGCATTACCAAGGGTAGTGCCGAAGCCTCTTTCAAGAGGTTCTACAACGAATTTTCCATAATGGTCAGATTCAACATATTCTTTGACTTCAAACTTTGCGCGTTCAAATTTTTGCATAACCATTTCCCTCCTCAATTAGGTTATTAACCACGTGGCCGCTTCGGTGGACGGCATCCATTGTGCGGAATCGGAGTAACGTCGTTGATGACTGTGATTTCCAAGCCAGCCGTCTGTAAAGAACGGACAGCCGCTTCACGTCCAGGTCCCGGACCCTTAACGTTGACTTCGACAACCTTCATGCCGTGATCGACAGCAGCCTTGCCGGCAGCTTCGCCTGCCATCTGAGCGGCAAACGGTGTAGATTTACGAGAACCCTTGAAGCCTAATGCACCCGCGCTGGACCATGCGATGGCATTTCCGCTTTCATCGGTAATCGTTACGATTGTATTGTTAAATGTTGAATGAATATGTGCAACGCCTTTAGCGACATTCTTGCGGACACGACGCTTGCGGCTTGTCTGTTTCACTTTTGCCATTGACTACTATCCTCCCGCTTATTTCTTCTTATTCGCTACCGTACGACGCGGTCCTTTGCGTGTACGAGCGTTGGTCTTGGTGCGCTGTCCGCGGACAGGCAGTCCCTTACGATGACGAACACCGCGGTAGCAGCCGATTTCCATCAAGCGCTTGATGTTCAGCTGGGTTTCACGGCGCAGATCGCCTTCAACTTTGATCTGGTCAACTTCCTGACGGATCGCGTTGACCTGTTCGTCTGTCAGATCTTTAACACGGATATCTTCGCTGATTCCGCATTTCTTCAGAATGGTCTTCGCTGTAGAGCTGCCGATTCCGTAGATATAAGTTAAGGATACCACGACGCGCTTGTCGCGTGGGATATCGATTCCTGCAATACGAGCCATATCTCTCTAATTCCTCCTAGTTTCCTTGACGCTGCTTGTGCTTAGGGTTTTCACAAATAACCATAACGCGGCCTTTGCGCTTGATGATGCGGCACTTATCGCATATTGGTTTGACAGATGGTCTTACTTTCATGCGTTTTTCCTCCTGTAGACTATTTGTGTCTAAATGTAATACGCCCACGTGTTAAATCATACGGTGAAATTTCAACGGTAACCCGATCTCCCGGTAAAATGCGAATGTAATGCATACGGATTTTACCAGAAACGTGAGCTAAAATGGTGTGACCGTTGGCGAGCTTCACCTTAAACATCGCATTGGGAAGTGTATCTTCTACTATCCCGTCAATTTCAATGACATCCTGTTTGCCCATAAACTGAATCTTCCTCCTCATCTGGATTGATTGTCAGAATTTCATACCCGTCTTTGGTAATGACGATGGTATGTTCGTAATGTGCTGCCAGAGAGCCGTCTTTGGTAACGACTGTCCAGTCATCAGCCAACACCCGTGTGTGCGGCTTGCCTGCGTGAACCATCGGTTCGATTGCGAACGTCATGCCTTCCTTTAACAGAATGCCTTTGCCCGGTGAACCAAAATTCGGAATCGCAGGTTCTTCGTGCAGGTGCGTGCCGATTCCATGACCTGTATAATCGATTGGCACTGAATACCCGTGCGCTTCGACAAACTCGCCGATCGCGTGCGAAATATCACTTAAACGATTCCCAGGTTTTGCCTGTTCTAAACCTATAAAAAGAGATTGGCGTGTAACTTCCATCAATCGCACCGCTTCCTCGCTGACGCGGCCGACGGCGAACGTCCACGCGGCGTCCCCATGATAGCCTTTATAACAAGCTCCGATGTCAATGGAAATGAGATCTCCGTCTTTCAACACAGTCTGATCCGGAATGCCATGAACCAGCACTGAATTGATCGAAGTACAGATAGACGCAGGAAAGCCCCCGTACCCTTTAAAGGACGGCGAGGCTCCCTGTTGCCGGATCACTTTCTCAGCGATCCTGTCCAGCTGTTTAGTAGTTACTCCCGGAGCGATCGCAGCCGCCACAGCCGCACGGGCCAGGGCTACGATCTTTCCGGCTTGCTTCATCGTTGCGATTTCTCGCGGCGATTTGGCAGAGATCATTTCACGTTCTCCAATGCCGCGGCGACATCATTCCACACTTCGTCAATCGAACGCGTGGCATTGATGTCGACGACCAGTCCTTTTTCACGGTAGTAATCAAGAACCGGCTTGGTATTCTTTTCATGCTCGTCAAGACGAACACGAAGCTGTTCCTCTGTATCATCAGCGCGCTGAATGAGCGGAGAACCGCAGACATCACAAATGCCCTCCACCTGACTTGGGTGATTGCGGACATGATAGATCGCACCGCAGTTCTTACACATGCGGCGGCCCGTGATGCGATCGGCCAGAGCTTCAAACTCCACTACTAAGTTTATAACAACTTCCACCGGTTTGGCAATTTCTTTTGATAAATTTTCGAAAGATTTTGCCTGAACCAGCGTTCTTGGATAGCCATCCAACAGATAACCAGCTTGACAGTCCGGCTGTTTCAGCCGATCTGCGACCATTGCGACCGTAATTTCATCCGGTACGAGCTTGCCGGCGTTCATGTATTCCTGCGCTTTTTTACCCAGCTCCGTGCCTTCTTTGATGTTGGCGCGGAACATATCTCCTGTGGAGATGTGCGGAATTTTAAAGCTTTCCAGAATTTTTGCCGACATTGTCCCCTTGCCGCTTCCGGCAGGTCCCATGATCAGAATGTTCATTCTCACTCACCTCTTATTTTTGAATAAAACCGCGGTATGATTTCTGGGTCAGCTGCCCTTTCAGCTGACTCATCGTCTCCATGGCAACGCCGACAACGATGATGATTCCGGTTCCGCCCATTGAAACAGAGGACGGCAGGTTTGTCACCATTGGCAGGATGTACGGAAGCAGCGCGATAAACACGAGGAAGATCGCGCCCAGCACCGTGATCCGGTTCAGCACCTTGGATAAGTATTCCCTGGTTTCTGTACCCGGACGAATGCCGGGAATATAGGTTCCGGACTTGCCGAGATTTTCTGCAATCTTCTCTGGATCCACCTGTAAATTAGTGTAGAAGAAGGTAAACAGAACGATCAGTACCGCATAGATGCAAAGGCCCAACGGCTTCTGCAGCGACAAGATGTTATTCAGAGTGGTTGTGAAGCTGTTGGCTTCAAAGAAGCTCATGATCGTCAGCGGCGCCGTCATGATCGCCGAAGCGAAGATAACCGGGATGACGCTGGCGGAGTTGATTTTTAACGGTAAGTAGGTCATATCGTTGCGGCCCTTGGTCATGGAGCTGGATGTGTACTGTACCGGGATCTTTCGGGTTGCCAGCTGCATGAAGACAACCAGCACGATGATCAAAAGATACATTAATACATACAGCATAAACGTCAGGATGCCGTTGAACATCGCCGTGTTGTTTGTCGTATCAACCAGGGTATTGAAGACCTGAACAAACTGGAACGGGATGTTTGCGACGATACCCGCGAAGATGATGATGGAAACGCCGTTTCCGATCCCCTTCGCCGAGATCTGATCGCCGACCCACAATAAGAACATTGTACCCGCTGTCAGCACCGTCGCCACGTACAGGTAAGTGGAAACGCCGGCGCCGGAGAGGATCCCATAGCTCTTATCAAAAGCATAGACCATCGTAAAGGCTTGAATAAACGCTAAGACCACACCCATATATCGTGTGATCTTATCCATTTTCATGCGACCCTGCTGACCTGATTTCGCCATTTCCGTCAGTGCCGGAATGACGTCCATCGACATCAGCTGGATGATGATCGAAGCGGTGATGTACGGTGTAACGCCCAAGGCGAAGACCGACAGACGCTGTAATGCGCCGCCGCCCAGCAGGTTCATCATTCCCAGAATGGAATTATCAGCGATGCCGGCGGTCAGCGCCGTCGCATCTACCCCCGGAACCGGAATGCCGGATCCGAGTCGGTAGATGAACAGCATGGCCAGAGTAAAGATAATCTTAGACCGGATTTCTTTATTCTTGAACAGGCTGGTAAAGGTCTGGATCATGTTAGATCACCTCTACTTTTCCGCCTGCTTTTTCAATTGCTTCTACTGCTGATTTGGAAAATTTATTGGCTTTGACCGTCAGCTTCTTTTCCAGTTCGCCGACGCCCAGGATCTTCACGCCGTCCAGTTCCTTGCGGACTAAACCCGCCTGCTTTAACAGTTCCGGAGTAATCTCAGCGCCATCTTCGAACCGGTTCAGCAGTTCGACGTTGACGATCGAGTATTCCTTACGGGTGAAGTTTGTGAATCCACGCTTCGGCAGACGACGCCAGATCGGTGTCTGACCGCCTTCAAAGCCCAGTGCGACTCCGCCGCCGGAACGAGCGTTCTGGCCCTTGGAACCCTTGCCTGCAGTTTTGCCCCATCCGGAGCCATGGCCGCGGCCGATTCTCTTCGAGTTACGACGTGCACCTTCTGTGTATTTCAGTTCGTTTAATTTCATTGTAGCTGCCTCCCGTCTAACTTAGCGAATTTCCTGCGGCTTCTTCTCACGCAGTTTGCTAACGCTTTCGATCGTTTTCAGTTCTTTCAGACCGGCAACCGTGGCATGAACCATGTTGATCGGCGTGCGGGAACCGATGCACTTGGACAGAACGTCGCTGACGCCTGCCAGTTCCAGAACCGCACGGACAGCGCCGCCGGCGATAACGCCGGTACCTTCTGCAGCCGGTTTCAGGAACACTTCACCCGCGCCGTAAACGCCGGTGACAGCATGTGGGATCGTGGAGCCATTGTTTACCAGAGGAACTCTGAACAGATTCTTCTTGGCATTTTCACTGGCCTTCTTAATTGCATCAGGAACTTCGTTAGCTTTTCCTGTGCCGTAGCCTACGCGGCCTTTTTTGTCACCAATGACAACCAGGGCGGCAAAGCGGAAACGACGTCCACCTTTAACAACCTTGGTTACACGGTTGATGACAACAACGCGTTCTTCAAATTCTTTATCGCGTTCAACTCTTCTTGGTTTACGTTCCATTCAGCGAGCCCTCCTAGAATTTCAGTCCGGCCTCTCTGGCAGCTTCGGCCAGGGCCTGGACACGTCCGTGATAAACATAACCTCCACGGTCAAATACAACTTCAGTGATGTTCTTAGCTAAAGCACGCTTCGCCAGTTCGGTTCCGACTGTCTTTGCGGCTTCGATATTTCCGCCGTTTTCCAGCTTCATGTCCACGCTGCTGCAGGCAACCAACGTCGTGCCGTTAACATCGTCGATGATCTGGCAGTGGATATGGCTGTTAGAACGGAAGACGTTCAGGCGTGGGCGTTCCGGAGTTCCGCTGATCTTTGTACGGACGCGAATGTGACGACGAATTCTTTCATCATTTTTAGATACTTTCTTAAGCATTGTTCACTCTCTCCTTTCCCACTATTTCTTACCAGCCGTCTTGCCTTCTTTACGACGGACATGTTCGCCTTTATAGCGAATACCTTTACCCTTGTATGGTTCAGGTTTCTTTGTTGCCCGGACGACCGCAGCGAATTCGCCGACGCGCTGCTTGTCGATGCCGGAAACTTTGATTTCAGTTGCGGACGGGCACTCAACTTTCAGGCCTTCCTCAACCTCGAATTCAACCGGGTGAGAGAAGCCGACGTTCAGTGTCAGCTTGTTGCCGCTGACCGCGGCACGGAAGCCGATACCGACAACTTCCAGTTCACGGGTGAAGCCCTCAGAAACGCCGACGACCATGTTGTGCAGCAGCGCGCGGGTTGTGCCGTGCAGCTGTTTGATATGCTTCTCATCGTTCGGACGAACGACTTTGATTTCATTGCCGTTGACATCGATCTGCATGTTTTCGTTAAACTGACGTGTTAAAGTACCCTTAGGTCCTTTGACCGTCACCTCATTGCCAGCCGCAACCGTGACTTCAACACCGGCTGGAATGGTAATCGTTTTATTACCGATACGTGACATTGTTTTCTATTCCTTTCTCTAACACGCTTACCATACGTAGGCGATAACTTCGCCGCCCGTATGCTTCGCTCTTGCTTCTTTGTCGGTCATCAATCCCTGAGAGGTAGAGATGATCGCGATGCCTAAACCGTTCAGGACACGTGGGATCGAGCCGCTCTTGGCGTATACCCGTAAGCCTGGCTTCGAGATACGCTTGATGCCGCTGATAACTTTTTCGTTATTCGGGCCGTATTTCAAAGTGACTGTGATCTTCTTTTCTGCAGCGGTTTCACCTGTGACTGCGTAATTCAGGATAAATCCTTCGTTCTTCAGGATCTTCGCAATTTCAACCTTCTGCTTGCTTGCCGGAATTTCAACGGCTTCGTGGCGCGCCTGAACACCGTTACGGATTCTGGTCAGCATATCTGCGATAGGATCAGTCATATTCATCATTGCTTTTTCCTCCTTCCGTATCCTTACCAGCTTGCCTTCTTGACTCCCGGAATCTGGCCCTTATAGGCTAATTCGCGGAAGCAGATACGGCAGACTTTGTACTTGCTTAAGACAGAGTGCGGACGTCCACAACGTTCGCAGCGCGTGTACTCTCTGACTTTGTACTTCTGAGGACGCTGCTGCTTAATTTTCATTGATGTCTTTGCCATGGTTGTTGTCCTCCTTATTTCGCAAACGGCATGCCCATACCTGCCAGCAATGCCTTTGCTTCTTCATCAGTATTGGCCGTCGTTACGATAACGATGTCCATACCGCGTACTTTGCTTACTTTATCAAAGTTGATTTCCGGGAAAATGATCTGTTCCTTCACGCCCAGCGTGTAGTTGCCGCGACCGTCGAACGCCGTTGTGCTGACGCCGCGGAAGTCGCGGACACGCGGCAGGGAAATGTTGAACAGCTTATCCAGGAATTCATACATGTGTTCACCGCGCAGGGTGACCTTGCAGCCGATCGGCATGCCTTCACGCAGCTTGAAGTTCGCGATGGACTTCTTCGCCTTGGTGATGACCGGCTTCTGGCCTGCCAGCTGAGTCAGTTCGGCAACCGCTTCGTCCAGCGCCTTCGGGTTGGCGATCGCATCGCCGACACCCATGTTGATGACGACTTTCTCGATCTTCGGGCACTGCATGACAGAGCTGTAATTGAACTGCTTCATCAGAGATTCAATGACTGTCTTCTGGTATTTTTCAACAAGACGGTTCATTATTTCTTACCTCCCTTGACGACGTTGCCGGATTTCTTGAATACGCGGACCTTTTCGCCCTTTTCGACCTTAAAGCCGATCCGGCTGGCTGTTTTGGCTTTGGAATCATACGCCATGACATTGGATACATGAATCGGAGCTTCCTTTTCAATGATGCCTCCGTCCGGGTTAGCCTGAGTCGGCTTCAGGTGTTTCTTCATCAGATTGACACCCTCAACGATGACTTTGTTCTCTTTCGGCATAACGGCCAGAACTTCGCCGATCGTTCCCTTGTAATGTCCAGTGATGACTTTTACTTTATCGCCTTTTTTAATTTTCATCTCAAGCCACCTCCTATAAAACTTCTGGTGCCAAAGAAACAATCTTCATGAAGTCTTTGTCACGCAGTTCTCTTGCAACAGGACCGAAAATACGGGTTCCTCTTGGTGTGTTGTCGTCCTTGATGATAACGGCTGCATTGTCATCAAACTTGATGTAGCTGCCGTTTTCACGACGGATGCCGTAACGTGTCCGGACGATGACCGCCTTGACGACGTCGCCCTTCTTTACAGTTCCGCCAGGAGCTGCTGTCTTGACCGAGCAGACGATGATATCGCCGATGTTCGCTCTTTTGCGCTTGCTGCCGCCCAGGCAACGGATGACTAATAATTCCTTAGCACCGGTGTTGTCCGCGACATTTAATCTACTTTCATTCGTAATCATTGTCAGTTCCTCCTTGTGCTATTAAAGAATTACAGCCTTTTCGACGATCTTAACCAGGCGGAAACGCTTGGTCGCGGATAACGGACGAGTTTCCATGATTTCTACGATATCACCGATCTTCGCCTCATTGTTCTCATCATGTGCTTTGAATTTCTTTGAATATTTAATACGCTTCGAATAAAGCGGATGACTCTTGCTGGTTGCTACCTCAACCGTAATGGTCTTGTCCATCTTATCAGAAACGACTTTTCCGCGTAATACTTTACGGTTTGATCTTTCCATGACCAGTTATCCTCCTTATTTCGCCTCACTGAGTTCGCGCTCAGTGATGACAGTTTTGATGCGAGCGATCGTCTTGCGAATTTCCTTCATGCGGGAAGGATTCTCCAGCTGGCCGGTAGCTTGCTGGAAACGCAGGTTGAACAGCTCTTCTTTTAAAGATTCAATTTCCTGAAGTAATTCAGTATTGCTCTTATCACGAATTTCCTTAACGTTCATTTCCTATTCCTCCTCGCCTCGGCGCACGAATTTGCACTTGACCGGCAGCTTGTGGGCTGCTAAGCGCAGAGCTTCACGCGCTGTTTCTTCATCGACGCCGCCGACTTCAAACAGGACGCGGCCTGGCTGAACTACGGCTACCCATCCTTCAGGTGCGCCTTTACCGGAACCCATTCGGACTTCCAGCGGTTTCTTCGTAATTGCCAGATGTGGGAAGATTTTGATCCAAACCTGGCCGCCACGCTTCATGTAACGAGTCATGGCGACACGCGCCGCCTCGATCTGACGGTTGCTGACGTACGCACCGGAGTAAGCAATTAATCCATACTCACCGAATACGATCTCACGTCCAGCCTTCGAGCGACCTTCGTAACTCTGGCGATGAGGTCTTCTGTATTTTGTTCTATTAGGCATTAACATGATTAATTACCTCCTTCAACGGTTCCTTCAGCCTTTGGTGCAGCTGCTTTAGCTTCCCTGGCTTCGGCATTGCGGTTGTTGTTATTGTTGCTGCGGTTGCCGCGGCGGTCATTCCGTCCGCCACGCCGGCGATCGCGGCCCTGAGGCATCTTCGGTGCTTCCGGTTCCTGAACCATCTGGCCCGGCAGGACTTCGCCGCGGCAGATCCAGACTTTAACGCCCAGCTTGCCGTAAGTCGTCATCGCTTCGACAATCGCGAAGTCGATGTCCGAACGCAGCGTATGCAGAGGAACGACGCCCTCGGAATAGCCTTCGCTGCGCGCGATATCCGCGCCGCCTAAACGGCCGGAAACCAGGGTACGGATACCCTTGGCGCCTGCCCGCATCGTCTTCTGAATCTGACGCTTCTGGCAGGTTCTGAACGAAGCACGCTGTTCCAGCTGCTCAGCGATAGCGCGAGCGACCAGGTGTGCATCCAGATCCGGATTGGCAACTTCGACCACTTTGATGTGGATCTGCTTGCCAGCGCACATTTTCTGCAGCTTCTTCTTTAAGATTTCAATGCTTTCACCGTTGCTGCCGATGATCACGCCCGGGCGAGCGGCACGGATGATGATCTCAACACGGTTCTTAGAGCGTTCGATTTCGATTCTGGAAACGTAAGCCGCATGCAGTTCCTTAAACAGGAATTCACGGATTTTGACGTCTTCCATCAACAGGGTGCCGTAATCTTTTTCAGCATACCATCTGGATTCCCAGTCGCGGATGACGCCGACACGCATTCCAATTGGACTAACTTTCTGACCCATGAGAGTACCTCCTACCGTTCTTCAACCACAACAGTAATGTGGCTGGTGCGCTTTAAAATCTGAGCGGCGTTGCCCTTTGCCCGAGGCATGAAACGCTTCATGGTGATTCCCTCGTTGGCATAGCACGCTTTAACGTACAATTTTGATTCATCCAGCTGATGATTGTTGACCGCATTGGCAACGGCTGATTTCAGCACTTTCCCAACCGCTTCGGCAGCGTGGTTCGGTGTGAACTTCAGGATTGCTTCTGCTTCCTTCGCATCTTTGCCTCTGACTAAATCCAGAACAAGTCTGACTTTGCGAGGGGCGATGCGGACAGTTTTCGCTGTTGCTTTGACTTCCATTGTGGCACCTCCTACGCTTTCTTGTCGTCGCCATGACCGCCGAATTTGCGGGTTGGGACGAATTCGCCAAGTTTATGGCCGACCATATCTTCTGTGACATAGACAGGGACATGTTCCTTACCGTTGTAAACCGCGAACGTATGTTCAACGAACTGCGGGAAAATAGTGGAACGGCGAGACCATGTTTTGATGACTTCTTTCTTGCCTGACGCGTTCAGCTTTTCCACTTTTTTCATTAAATGGTCATCACAGAACGGTCCTTTTTTCAAACTACGACTCATTTTAGCTTCCTTCCTTTCGTTTACTTACCGTTGCGGCGGCGTGTGATTAATTTCGTAGACGCCTTTTTGGTTTTGCGGGTCTTGACGCCCATGGCTTTCTTGCCCCACGGCGTCATTGGTGATTTACGGCCAACCGGAGTTCTGCCTTCACCACCGCCATGCGGGTGATCGTTCGGGTTCATGACGGAACCACGGACTGTCGGACGAATGCCCAGCCAGCGGGAACGTCCAGCCTTACCCAGGTTAACCAGGCTGTGATCTTCGTTGCCGACCGTACCGATGGTAGCGCGGCAGTTGCTCAGAACCTTGCGGACTTCGCCAGAGGCCAGACGCAGAATCGTGTAGCGGCCTTCGGAACCCAGGATCTGTGCGGAAACACCAGCGGAACGTGCCAGCTGGCCGCCCTTGCCCGGCTTCAGTTCAACGTTGTGAACGAAAGTACCTTCAGGGATGTTGCGCAACTCCATCGCATTGCCGACCTTGATGTCGACAGCTTCGCCGGAAACGATGGTCTGTCCGACCTGCATTCCCTTCGGAGCCAGGATATAGCGCTTTTCACCGTCTGCATAGTTCAGCAGCGCGATGTTGGCGGAACGGTTCGGATCGTACTCGATCGTTGCGACCTTCGCCGGGATGTTGTCTTTATTACGCTTGAAGTCGATCACGCGGTACTGACGCTTGTGTCCGCCGCCCTGATGACGGGTTGTGATCCGACCGGTGTTGTTGCGGCCGCCCTTTTTGGACAGCGGTTCAAGCAGCGAGCGTTCTGGAGAAGTCGATGTGATTTCTTCGAAGCTCAGGCTTGACATACCGCGACGACCTGGAGTCGTTGGTTTATATTTCTTAATCGCCATTGGATTTAGTCCTCCTTACGCATTTTTCCGGAAATAGCGTGTTCTTCCGATATGTTGATCAGCTTATTCCGAGAATAAGTTGATATCCTGTCCTTCCGGCAGCTTGACAACTGCTTTGCGGACAGCGCTCGTCTTGCCGACGTATTTGCCCATTCTCTTCGTCTTCGGCTTGCAGTTCAGAATGTTGACCTGTTCAACCTTGACGCCGAAAATTTCTTCAACAGCCAGACGGACCTGCGTCTTGTTCGCGCCCTTTGCGACCGCGAAAGTGATCTTGTTGTCAGTGTCCATCAGCTTCATCGTCTTTTCAGTGATGATCGGGCGGATAATGATATCTCTTGCGTTACTCATTATGCGAATACCTCCCCAGCTTTGTTGGCAGCCGCTTCCGTCATAACCAGCTTCTGAGCGTTGGCGATGTCGAAGGCGTTCAGTTCTTCAACTGTCAATAAGGCAGCGTTCGGAATGTTGCGCAGGGACATGAAGGCATTGTCGAAGTCCTCGGCGATATCCGCTACAAACAGCGTTTTGCCTTCAAACTTGAACGCATCCATAACCTTGACAAATTCCTTTGTCTTGATCGCGTCGAACTTCAGCGCATCGACGACAACCAGGTTGTTTTCAATGACCTTTTCAGAAAGCAGCGATCTTAAAGCCAACCGGCGAACCTTGCGGTTCAGACGGTAAGCATAGCTGCGCGGCGTCGGGCCGAAGGCGATGCCGCCGCCTCTCCACTGCGGAGCGCGGATGGAACCCTGACGGGCACGGCCTGTGCCCTTCTGACGCCAAGGCTTCTTGCCGCCGCCGCTGACTTCATGACGGCTCTTGGTGTCATGCGTACCCTGACGCATATTCGCACGCTGCATGATGAGCGCGTCAAACATGACCTGCTGATTAGGTTCAATGCCGAATACAGCCTCAGCCAGTTCGATTTCGCGAATCTCTTTAGCTTCCAGGTTATATACATTTAACTTTGGCATCTGTTATTCCTCCTCTTTTGCTTCTTCGGAATAGCTGATCAGATCCTTGGCCGAAACAGCAGCTGTTCCTTTGACGGATGACTTAACAACAACCAGTCCGCGCTTCGGTCCCGGGACGTTGCCCTTGATCAGCATGTAGTTGTTTTCAACATCAACCTTGATGATTTCCAGATTCTGTGTCGTGGTGGTATATCCACCTTCCTGGCCAGCGCCAGCCGTTCCCTTTTCGATCCGGCCGTTGTTACGTCCGGTTGTAGCCAGAGAACCGATATGCCGCATGTTCTTGGATCCGCCGTGGGTCTTCGGGCCCATCGTTGCGTTGTTTCTGACGATCGTGCCGTTGTAGCCGCGGCCCTTGCTGGTGCCGGTTACGTCGACGATTTCGCCGGCGGCGAACAGATCAACCTTCACTTCGTTGCCGACTTCCAGGTTTGTCATTTCCGTGCCGCGGATTTCGCGGACGAAACGCTTCGCTGCGGTCGATGCCTTGGCAGCATGACCCTTTTCAGCTTTGTTGGAACCCTTTTCGCTCAGATCTTCAAATCCCAGCTGAACAGCTTCGTAGCCATCGTTTTCCAGGGTTTTCTTCTGCAGCACTACGTTCGGCAGTGCTTCTACGACCGTGACAGGAATCAATACGCCGTCCGTAGTGAATACCTGCGTCATGCCAAGTTTACGTCCTAAAATACCTTTCATGATGTCACCTCCACTGTCCTTACAGCTTGATCTCGATGTCGACGCCGCTCGGCAGTTCCAGACGGCTCAATGCGTCAATGGTTTCTGCAGTCGGTCCGACGATCTCGATCAAACGCTTATGTGTTCTGATTTCAAACTGCTCACGCGAATCTTTGTACTTGTGGACAGCTCTTAAAATGGTTACCACCTGCTTCTCTGTCGGCAGGGGTACAGGTCCGACGACTTTCTTTGCGCCGTGTTCCTGAGCAGCCTTAACGATCTTTTCGCTGGCTGTATCCAGGATTCTGTGTTCGTAAGCTTTTAAACGAATTCTTACGCTGTTTTTTGCCATGAAATCTTCCTCCTTCATTTCATCCGCCGTTTCGGCAGATTCGCTCGGTGTGAATTCCCCGGTCTTCAAGCTTAGCTGGCGCTATCGTGACAACGCCGATCAGCGTGCCGGCAACCTCCCACGTCCATGCGAATGCTTCGCTATTATAGCACTCAAAAACAGGCAATGCAACACTTTTTTCAAAAAAGTTAAAAACTTGGAAATACGGCTTCAGATCAAGCTCTTTTCAAGTTTCGAAAATCAATGATTTCAACAATTTCCTGGCAACGAAGATCAGTGTGCCATTGTTATCTTCCTGACCGGATTCTTCCCAAAATAAGGTACAATCCGCAGGCGATTTTCACTGTTTTTCGCCCAATTTCACGATATTTTTCATCTGGCAGCGCTTACATCTGGCAAGATTGACGAATCTTTGACAGATTTCGCCGGATTCCGTTTCTATGCAGGTCTGATTTATATTATAATAAGGATACTTTCAGGAGGTGAGCGCATGTTTGAATTTCTGAAGTTTAGAAAACAGGAACGCCGGCAGGTCGTTGTCGCGCTGCACGGGTTTGGACGGCGGCGGACCGATGAGTTTCTGCCGTTAAAAAATTTCCTCGCCGCCAAGAACATCGAACTGATCCTGCCGGAGTTATTTAATCCGCGCAACCCGCAGGATGTCGATCCGCAGAAATGGATCCAGCGGGCTGAGGAAGTCGTCGATCAGCTGGCAGCCCAGAACGCGGAAGTCATTCTGGTCGGCTTCTCGATGGGCGGCGTCATCGCCGCGCATCTGGCCGCTGTCAAACCGGTAAAGAAGTTGATTCTGCTGGCGCCGGCATTCAATTATATCAATGTCGCCAACGCCGCGGATTACATCACCGGCTGGTTCAGCAGTCCCGGAAAAAAAGAACAGCCTGACCCGTATCCGCCGCTGCCCGCTGATTTTACTTCGGTGTTCATGAACGTCGTCGATCTGTTGAAGCAGGATGCCGCGCTGGTGGAATGTCCGGTGCTGATCTTCCACGGTACGGATGACGAAACCATTTCCGTTTCATCCAGCCGCAAGATCTACAAAAAGATTCCGGCCGCGCAGAAGGGACTGATCATGTTGGAAGGGGTCGGCCATGCGATTCTGGACGATCCGGTCTACGCTTCGCTGACGTTGAACACCATCGCCGCGTTCATCGCCGATCAGTTCCATTTTTGATCATTCCAGGAGTTCTTGTGCTCTGACCGGCCAAGACCACTTAACCTGATCCTTTCCTGTTCTGTTCTTTTCTGTTCTTCCTTTATATAAAGGAAAGCTGCAGCGCTTCTGATTTTTATCTTTAAACGTTACAGCTTTTTTATGATCTTATTCTATTTTAAGACGGCCGCTTCGCGCTGCGCCAGTACGCCAGCGCCGCAGCAGCCGACAGTGCGAACGCTCCGGCGCTCAGCACAAACGGAAACAACATATTCAGGTCGTAGACGATCCCCGCAGCCAGTGAGCCGAGCACATTGCCCATCGACTTGATCGCGTTGAACAGACCGGTGATGATGCCGACTTCGCTGTTTTTTCGCCCCTCCACGGATAAAGCCTGCGTGATCGGCTGATAAACGGCATTAGCGGTAAAGAATATCAGGTTCATCGCAATGAACAGCGTCAGATTGCCCGGAATCAGTGCTCCCGCTGCACTCAGCGCGCACAGCGCCAGCACGGCGATCAGTGATTTCTTCACCTCAGTGCGGCGGATGATCCACAGATTGATGGAGAAATTTGCGATCAGGCCGATAAGACCGATGACCGCTTTGATTAATCCATTATAAACCGGTTTAAAATCCAGCTCGGCCTTCAAGAAATAGTTAAACGCATTTTCATGGCAGTTGCTGGCGAAGCCGGTCAGAAAGACGACAGTCAGAAACAGGATCATGACGGTGCTCATCAGACTGCGGGCGCTGGCAAAGGAGTTGAACGGATTGACGGTTTTCAGCAGCACGCGCGGACGAACAGTCTGCGGATCCACAATCGAATCTTCGACAAAGAACATTGCGCCCACGCCCAGCACGATCATCCAGACCGCCTGAACGTTGAACGCCAGCTGGAAGTGAATCGTTCCCAGAACGCCGCCCAGCAGATAGCCCACCGCCAGCGAAGCGGACTGCATCGCCGTATAGACCGCCAGATTGGAAGCCTGTTTTGCAGGCTCACTGACGTCGATCACATATGCCATCGTCGCCACGATCGCGCCGCCGGAAAAAGCCCCGGCCGCCCCGCGTGAGATCAGCACCATCAGCTCACTCGATGAGAAGCCCAGACTCAGCTGCGCCAGCCCATAACAGACGCAGGAGATCGTAAAGACCTTCACGCGGCCGAGATGATTGCTGAACTCGCCCCAGAATACAGACGTTAGAAATGAAAAGAAGCACATCACCGCCATCGACGTTCCGAAAATCCGCGACGGCAGTCCCATCGCCGTATATAAGGTCGGCGTCACCGGATGATGGAAATTCATGCCGATTCCCAACAAGACCGTGATCACCAGCATTCTGAACACTGATTTCTTTTTTGTCATGCTTGCATCCCCCTTATGACTTCTCTATAATACAAGTTAAACCCAGGTTGAAGTCAAGCCGAAAAGGAGAAATGGTATGGATTATTCGATCAAAGAAATTTCTGAGCGGCTCCGCATCCCCGCTTCCACGCTGCGGTATTATGAAAAGCGCGGGTTAATCGGTCCGCTGCGGCGCGGCGCGGGCCAGGTCCGCATCTTTACCGAAGACGATCTCCGGCTGCTGCAGATCATCCAGTGCTTAAAACGAACCGGCATGCCGGTCGAAGAAATCCGCGAGTTCGTCGGGCTGATCCGTCAGGGCGATGCGACGTTGGAACAGCGAACTGCCTTATTTGAGCGTCACCAAGCCCAGATTGAGCATCAGATTGAAGCGCTGCAGGAAAATCTGGCGGTGTTAAAACGCAAGATGAGGTTGTTCAACACACCGAAAAAATATCAAAACCACCCGTAAAACGGGTGGTATCCTCTGGCCCTATAAGGGCCTTTTGTTGCACTGGGCCTTCGCCCATTGAGGCTTGACAGCTGCAACACTTTCTCCA
>NZ_JADNEM010000045.1:0-19214 GCF_015552275.1 Holdemania sp. 1001302B_160321_E10
GCAGCAAGCGCCGTGCTTATGTCACCGATAGCTGCGGTGATTGCTTTGTTCTGCACCGGATTCGCACTTGTTTCAGATAAGGCCAAATCAACGCGAACGCCACCCAAAAAAGAATCGGTTGCTTGTTTAAGATACAAACCATTCTCATCTACTTCTAATCCTGCGCCTCCAACCTGGTCTCGATTCAATTTAATTCTTAATCCTGCGTTGTCTTGCTCATTAATAATTCCGCCGCGCGGATCGATGGATTCAAATTGATAACCAATAAATTTGGTATAAAGCTTCCCATCCTTTCCGATTCCTACGGCTTCGGTCTGTTCTGCGGTTTTGGAAGTACCGATAATTCCACCCCGCCCGTTATTGGTTGCAAATTTGACATGAACGCCATTAGTAGATAAGGTTAATCCAGAACTTCCACTCGCCGTTTCCGCGGGTTTAATCCCTAATCCAGCGTCTGTATTTTGTAAACCACCGTTCGGGTTGATCGTGACTTCTGTTTCTGGCATGTCCCGCCACTCCGCTCCACCATTTCCAGTGCTGACGATGATCTGCCCTATTTCGCCTCCCGGCGGCACTCCTGCACCGGATGGGCCAGCTGGGCCTTGCGGGCCGGCTTCACCTGTGTCACCCTTTGGGCCTTGCGGCCCGGTTAAGCCTTGTGGGCCAGTTGCACCCGTGTCTCCCTTCGGACCTTGCGGACCAATCGGGCCAACATTTCCACGCGGGATGGTAAACTTAAACACCGGGTTCGTGCCGGTTCCTGTGTTTTCGACCTTGGCCTCTGTTCCTGGCTCGCCGGTCACGGCTGTTGCTGAGATTGTGATCCCCTCGGCAGACAGGTAAGACTGTACAAAAGCAGAGACTTGCTGCTGCCAGATATCTTCTGGCGGAAGTGTTACAGACGAGCCCGGCGCACCGACGATAGTCAGATGCAGCGGATGGGTCACGATTAGCTCTGTCCCGTTGGTCAGCGCTAAGCTGATAACTATGATCCCGTCCTGCTTGAAGCACTCAGAAGGGATGGTCAGGACGCCCTCAAGCACTGCGACGCTGGCATTGAGATAGTCCCCAGTCGATGTCGGATACCCAAGCTGTGCCGTAACTGAATAGTCGGTGTAGCTGCCGTCCTTCTGAACACCCAGTTGAATATTCGCAGAATGCTGCGCCGGAAGAATCCCGATATCGCTGCTAAGCGTCAGGCCCTGCTGGGTAATCGTTCCGAGTTTCATCTTTTTTCTCCTCCTTCATTTTTTCGACTTGGTTCTGCAGCTGGATGTGAACGGTATCAAGAACAAGCTCACAAACCTCCAACGTAAGACCACTGTCATTGATCGCTTTCACAATATCAAACTTTAGCTTTTCGATTCTTTGCTTCAATTCAGTCATCGTTTAAACCTCCCCACACAAGACCATTTCACCATTAATCGACTTCCAAACGCAGCGTCTGGCAACACCGCCAGAATGGATGACAACATAGTAATTCTGACTAACTAAGTTCAACGAATTATTCCCGAAAACAGTCAGATTCCCACCAGTGTCCGTATATACCTGCGATGTGCCGCCTGTATTGGAACTGATCGTAAACGTTCCATTTTCTTTGAAATAAATTCCGCATTTTTGATTGCCGTTAGAATCATAATTTGTAATGTTTAAGAATGTATTTCCGCCATCACATCCCATTACAAAAGAATTAGCTGCATTTTTTGTTCCTGGTACATAGTTCCATAAATTTATATCACTTTTTGATCCTGCTGTTGAAAGTTGGATCGAATTGACCTCTTTTCCGTCGTCTTTGTTGTCTAAACGGATCGCGTTCCAATCGCCCTGGGAAATCATGTCGATCGCATTAGCATCTTGATCCTTCGTTGATCTATTCGTCAAATAAAACAGCGAATTATTCGCACTGCGATACATTAATATTTGATTTGCGAGTGTATTTGACGCTCCGCGATTTTCTGCTCTAAACTCTCCGGATGTATTAAAGTTGATCTTTCCCGATCCTGTGAACTGAATCCCGGCATTGTCTGGCGTAGTATCGGCAAGTACATGTGTTCCGTCGGGATCACCGAACACGATGGACGGGCCGATGATCTGCGCGTCGTAGGCCTGAAGGCCTTCATTGTCCATCTGAATGACCAGGTTGCCCTCTGCATCGTACACGTGGCAGACGCCGTCGCCATTTCGGACGCCGCCCAATGTCAGGGTACCGCCCTTGATGACATTGGCCTGCATGGTGCCGGTGGTAATGAAATCGGCCACGATGCTGCCATCCTGCGTGATGGCTGTCTGGTATGGTCCGTTATAGCCGTTTGAACTGTACCCCAGGCCGCCCTGGTTCCAGCGCCAGACCTTGGTGGCTGTGGACATATCCGGGGTGTCCATGATTAGCAGCTCATAAGGCTGTCCGGCGGCGTTTTGGTGAAGGATGACGTATCCGCCATTTGTGCCTGCGATCCAGCCCGTGGCATTGTTGATGGCATTGTTCATCGTTGCCCAGAAAGCACTGTTTGGATTTTTGATCTCGTTTCTGATCGACTGGACTTGATTCTGGATCTTCGGTGCGGTCGCCGACAGAGTAACCATGTTCTTTTCAGGGTAGAAAGGATACCGCCAGTACTCTACAACCTGATAAAGGACGCTGATTCCCTTTACATCGTCGATCAGCCGAATGACAGAAAACAGACTAAAGTCCTGAAATCCGTACAGTTCCGGATTGGTGGCCGCCAGATCGTAAACGGTACATTCATACGACCGGGAAGGCACGCCAGCCTCGTTTACAGACGTCTGTGCGTCCTCCAGCAGACTCGCCGGGTCAGTATAGCGATCATCGCTCCAGTACGCGCAGATGATCTTGTCGGTGTAGGTGTTACAGTCCACATAGGGCTTTCCGTCGTTAATATCTGCGAAGGTCATGCCATCCTTGCCATAGGCATACAAACGCGTATAGAAACCCGAGCTCTTGCCCTTGTAGTTGACCTCCGTCATGTTCAGGTCCCTGGTAGCAAATGCCCCCAGGGACTGGAACTGGCTGAGCCGGTAGGCTGTGACCCGTTTCCTTTTGACGTCGTATCGGAAGACAACCCCGAACACGTTGGCAGCCTCCGTGATGACCTCCAGCGGCGTGTAGTTGCCCTCGATAGTGCGTCGGATCGTACTCAGGCTGGAGTCGACAAACTGCCAGTTGGCAGGCAGAACGCCGTCGACGGTCTCTGTCAGCGTCGCGCTGCCGTTACTGTAGTTGATCAGCATGGTGGCCTTCAGCTCGTCCAGGTCCAACTGACACTTGACCTTAGCCGTGTCCTTGCCAGCGTCAATCGCCTTGATCAGGTACGGCTGTTCATAGAAGACCACCGCTTCTTCGACGACGGCGCTGTAGTTCTCGTCGTAGATAGACAGGTTGAAGACCAGCTCATCCACCCCACTGGCCATCTCTTTGATGTAAAAGTCATCCGTGTTTAATATCAGACTGCCAAGTCGCAGCAACTCGGCCACCTCCTTCTTTTTTCTTCGCTCATTTGTTCGTTAAAAGTAGGCCGGGTAGTACTCCACCGTGAGCGGATCGGCGCAGTCAATCGCATTGAGCCCCGGGGAAAGGGATGGCAAGACCGTCCATTCTGCCAGCTCCGCAGCGGGTGCACCGTTGGCAAGGATCCGCTTGTTGATACCATCCACAACCAGCACCTGCCCGGATGTGACGCTCGGAAAGACCACCGGCCCGATCTGATAGTTTTTTCCCGTTTTGCCGACCGTGACCGTCAGGATGCAGTCTGTCCAAGGCAGAGTACTCTCACAGAAAAGGGTGTTTGCGTGAACTGTCCTCTTGCGACCGTGTCGGACACCGATGAAGACATATTCGCTCTCGATCAGGTCCGGGTGAATGTAGGTGGTCTCGCCAATCTCGGAAAGATAAGCAGTGAACAATTGCCCGTCGTCCATCTCCAGTTCCACCTTTCCAGAGAAAGCCAAGGCCTCGAATCGGTCCTTGTTGACCGTTACCGGCTTTTTATCGAAGACGATCGGGACGACGATCTCTTTGAATCCTGTTGTGTGGTTCAGCAGAACGAAGGTTGACCGCTTCCGGCCCATGAACGCCGAAGAATCGACCTCGTAGCCGCCGACCGTGTAGTCCATCGTTAAATGAGCCCCGAAGATGGCCACATCTTGTTCGTTTATCTTCATCAGTTCATATCCTCCCAGGGCAACTGCTCGCCCATCCACCATGCAGTGGCTCTTGCTACCTCCCGACCATCCATCGATAGCGGGACGTTGATCTGAATCGGCCGCTGCGGCCCTCCTCCGTAGCTGGTGGAGTCCAGTGCAGCGACGCCGCCGATGCCTCGTACCTTCTGTGCTTCCTCAGCCGTCAGGACCATCTCGCCCTTATCCAAAAAGGCTGGGAAGAAGTCGCCAGGGACGTAATCGATACCACCCTTTAAGCGCGGCAAGGTCACATGGCCGATGTTCGGGATCGCTGGGATGCCGATCTTTCCGGTCAGTGAGTTGACCCCATTGATCATACCGTTGATCAGGTCAATGGCTCCATTAATGACGGATTCGAGGATCGTCGGAACCTGATTGATGATCCCACGGAAGATGTCTTTGATCCCATTCCAAGCGCGATCCCAGTCTCCTGTAAACACTCCAGCAATGAAATCGATGATCCCGCCAAAGATGGTCTTTAAGTTCTCGGCGATCCCGCCGATCAGGGTGGCTGCTGTTTGGAACACTTGCCCAACCGCGTCGAATGTCGTTTGCCAGACTGGCATGAGCACCTGCGTTAAAAAGTCGACGACCGGCTGCATGTAAGTGAGGATAACGCCGATAGTCTCGCCGATGACCTGAGCCGCTGCCCCGAAGATAGTGGCGATCGTCTCGCCCAACATCGTGATAACTGGCGTCAGCGTTTCAGCGATCATGATAATCAGCGGCGTCAGTGCCGCAAGGATCGCACCGATTGGCTCCGCCAGGGACGCAACGATAGAAACGATAGGCTCCAGCACCGCCTCCAAGATCGGCAGGACGCCCTCGGCCAGCTCAGAGATAAGCGGAATGAACGCTTCACCAAGAGGAATCGCCAGCAGCTCAAACTGTCGGGAAAGTGTTTCCAGCATCGATCCTAGGTCGTCGTAGCGGACGTCTTGAATCTGTTCCATACCATCAGCAGTCTCGTAAGCGCTGTCCTCAATATCGCCCAACGCCTGGACTGCTTCGTCGCCCAAATCCTCCCACATGGTCCCAAACAGGTCAACACCGGCCTGATTTTTGGTCAACGGATCCTGAAGTTTGTTCAAGGCCGCCATGGTTTCCTGGAAGGCCTGCTTTGCCGTATCACCTCCGGCCGCGAACTTGGCGGCCATCGCATCGGCGTCCAGCCCCAATAGCTGGAATCCTTCTTTCGTTGAATCTGAACCGTCAACCACTCGAATGGCCAGCTCTTTGACGGCGTCGCCGATCTTATCCAGGTTAAATGCACCAGAGTCAGCGCCTGCCTGGAAGATCGCGAACATCTCCTCCGCGCCTAGACCTACCTTGCTAAACTGAACAGAATATTCGCTAATATTGTCAAGTAGCTCGCCTGAGTAGTCCAGACCATTCTGTGCGCCTGTGGCTATCAGGTTGAAGGCTTTTTCAGAGTCAATTCCGAAGTTGTCCATCATCGCCTTCGCGGATCTGGTACTTTCGGCGATGTCGTAGCCGAAGACATCAGCCAGGGCGTAGGCGTCCTCCGTGACCTTTTCGAGGGCGGACTGGTCCATGTCGCCGAGATTCTGTGTGACCTTAGCAATGGAGTTGGCCACGTCCTCGAACGATTCCCCATAGCCGGCCGCATAGACACTTTTCAGAGCTTCCTCGTACTTGCCCATTTCCTCTGTACTCACGCCGGTTGCGGCCTGCATCTGACCGACGGCGGTGGAGTAGTCGGCCGCTACGTCAATGACCTTGGCCCCCAGATCGATCACCGCATCAGCGGCGGCGGCCATAGCGTTGCCGATAGCCACCTGCATGGCTCCGGACTTATCGCCAGCACCTTTGAACGATTCGCCCATCTCATTTGTGGACTGCTCGACGTCGTCTGCGGCCTTCTGGGCCTGATCCGAAAGAGTATCTCCCAGATCGGTCTTTTTTATATCTTTTTCTGCTTCTTTGATGTCTTGGGTTAGGCCATCTGTATCTATAGTTGCCTTATAGACGACCTCACCCACTTCGTTGCTTGGCAAAATTAACCACCTCCTTTTGCCATGGATTGAAGAGTACGGAAGATCTTCTGCAGGCCGTTCTGCATGCTCTCTTCCTCATCTCCTTCCTCCGGTTTGAGCCGCCATAGGGTCTTCATGCGGATCAGTTGCTGGACCTGTTTGGCGTTGTTCTTATTCATAGCCGGGATCGGCTGAGCTCGGACGCTCATGACCTTGCTCAGGCGTGTGTCCTCCGGTAGTGCTGAGAACAGTGCCACAAACTCGGTGAAGTGCATCTTTCCACGCTCTGCGTGCAGGTCTATCCCGTATGCCTGCCGGAAGGCTGCGTAAATGAGAAAGGCGTCTTGCGTAAAGCTGAAAAAGGCATCCTGCACCCTCTTTTCTGAGCTGCCCAATTTCTCCATCGTTTCCGTGACGATCGCCGCCGACACACGCAGCGGATAACGTTTACCGGTTAGCAATTCTGCCGCCGTGAACACGTAGTCCTCAATCGTGATCGCCTTGTTTCTCTGCAGATCGATGATCTGGATCACCACGTCGAACGAAGGCCAGACCTTCACCCTACGGCCGCCCACCTCAACCTCGTGGAGGTAGTCGGAGTATAGGTCCCTCATCGGTTAAAGAAGTGGCGGCGACGCGTCCTTTTTGCGGCTTCCTTGCTGCTAGCCAAGATCTTCGGGTACAGAACTTCAAGGATAAACGGCATGACGTCCATCACCATTGCCAGCATGTCTTCCTCATAAAAGTGCATCAGGCTCTGGGTGTTGTTTACGCCCAGAACGGTTTCCAACATTCTCAGAGTCGCGTCCCCCAGTTCTTCGGCCAACCGGACGTCATTTGGACTCATTTTCGCCTTTTTCTGCAGGTCTCTGACTTCTACCAGTTCGACGGATGCCTTTCTGGCAATCACCATTGGGTTGATGATCACGTTGATGACCAACTCGTTTCCCTGGCTGTCTGTAAACCTCGCTTGCTCCTTGATGGTTTCTGTCTTTTTTACCTCATACATAAGTCGTACCTCCTTCAATTCAAAAAAAGAGCCCCAACCGGGGCTCAATTATTCTTTTGTTGTGACTGTAGTCTTTCCAGTAGCAACAACGACGCTCGTCGCTGTATTAACCATAGCCACGACGACATTGTCACCGGATGGGATTGTATAGTCTCCAGGCACAAAATCGTTCCAGCCGGTCAGCACCTGGCCAACGGTGGCTTCTGGCGCTATTTTGCCGTAAGACCAAACGTATTTACAGCCCGCGGACGCTTCCGCAGGCGTAACGCTCAGCGCAGTATCACCAGTCGCAGTACCTGCAACACTCTGAACAGTCAGCGTCGTTACTGGCGTGACGGTAGACAGAGTTGGCTTTCCATTGAATCGCACTTCAAAAGAAATCGGAGAGATGTCAGTAGTTGCGCCGCCGATGTCTGTGACATTTGCGATCGTAACAGGACAGGTGATCTGCTGAATCGTTCCATCTGCCTGTCCCTGTGACAGTCTAAAGTTAGTATTTCGTTCAGCCATCAGCCCAAATTTGCGGGCTCCGTTGAAAATCCAGTCCTGAGCTGGGTCGCCGATGATCCGACGACCAGTACAAGTATATGCCGGTGCTTGCCCGGTGACGTAGTTAGTTGCGTAGCCCTTCTGAGCAAAGAAAAAGTATTGCTGTACAACTTCGTTCAGCGCCTCGGCGATGTTTTCGACTCCTTCGCCAAACGTAGCCCACGTGCGGCTTTCGCCGTTCGGCGTGATGTCAAGTTCTGCCTGGATCGCATGCGCGACCTGTGCAAAGTTATCAGGCATTTGTTTTCACTCCTCTCATGTAAAAAAGCACCCGGAGGCTGGATCCATAAATCCAATTCCGGTTTTCTTCTCTTCCCAGCAACTGCGGAGCTGCTGAGGTTGTTATTGAGTATATCTGCCAGTCGTCCGAAAATGGGAGTACCTTGGAAGTGGTTAGGACCAGGTGAACTCGGTCCATCTCTTCCACCAGCTTCTGCTGGTCAGCGCTTTTCCCGTTAAACACGATTGGCAGCGTGTAGTTGGCATTCAGTGTCCGAAATGTCTCGATCGGTGCGCCTCCTGCATAGCCTACCGCGTAGCCTTCCTCTGGCGGCATTGATCCGACCACGACTGGCATGCTGACCAGCTGCTGAACCATTGTCCGAACGACATTCATGACTTCATTAATCATTGTTCTTTCATCCTTTGCGCAAAGGCATTCTGGGCTGCCTTTTCCCAGTTTTTCCCGTTCACCGCCTGCGCTACTTCAACCCATAGCTTCCCGGTACCTGGGGTGGTGTAGTTGCGGACCTTATGAGTCCCGTCGGCTCGGATGCCGAAGTACTGATACCCGGCGTAGACTTTACGCCAGACAAGATCGCGGCTCCCTTTCTCCGGCGCTTCAACCCTTCCAGATTTAACCAGAAGGTGCTCTCCGTCGTCCGGGATGAGGTCTGAGCAATCGGTCATCATTTGTTCGGCCACAGCGGCTGCGGAAAAGTCTGCGGCGCGATCAATGAAACGCTTCCAGGCGGCCGTGTTCGTCTTGATCTTCATCATCAGACCAGCCCCAGCTCGATGTGGTGAACCCGGGTTGCTGGAATGTCCGGCACTGGGTCTACGGTCAGCACTTCGAACTCCCCGACCGTCTGGCCGGAGGCATTCTGAACGATCGCCCGCATAGGACGGCCAGCAGTCAGACTCTGATCCGCTAAGCTGTCATAGTCCAGCACCGGCGTTGATCGGGTGTTATCGATGAACAGGATAGATCTTAGGACGATTTCGGTGTTATCCTTACTTTTTTTCACCTCATTTGTGTTTTGAAGGTGGACACGGCTGACGGTGTACTCCTGCCACGTTGCCTTCTGCCAGGCGTCAACGCCAGTGCAGACCTTAATCGTCACCAAGTCCCGTAGTAAGGCGGCTGGTAAGGGTCTAAGCATCGGATCCTCCTTTCCATCAGTCCTGTCTGTTCAAGGAAGGTAACGGCCAACGGGCTGATCATCATCTGGGCCGCCGTCTGAGCCCCGCCCGAGGCTCCCGCGCCGTCAATGTGGACTTTCCCCACTGTATAACCGGCGCCAGTCTGACCGCTCAGGACAGTCTCGATCCCTCCGTTCTGGATGAAGTAAAGGACTTGTGCAGCGGTTGCCTTTGCGACCAGCTGCTGGACCAGCGGCGGGAAGACGTTAAGCCCTCCCGCTTGGATGATCCTGTACTGCGTGATTGAATCGATCAGATCGCTCGCCTGACTGGCATAGACTGGGAAGTCCGCTTCACTGATGGTTGGCTGGCCATACAGTTCGGCGTATTCTTCGAGGGTGATGTAAGCCATTCGGCTCACCTCCTCCCACTAGGAACCAACGACGGCAGCAACAGCCGACGCAGCGACTGCTGCGTTGTTTTTCGTTTTATTGACAAGAGCGACGACGATGTATTGGGAATCAGCTGTGGTGATTGCCGATCCGTTCTGAATCGGTGTCCAGCCTGACGTCAAACTTTCTCCATAAGCCGGCAGCGGTGTAGCAGCCGCCTGGCTCTTAGCCACATACTGCATACCAAACGGCGCAGCCGGCAGGCCGTTGATCACGGTCAGTGTCGAGGACGATCCGGCCGAAGTGGAGAACTGAACAGAACCCAACGACGGAAGCGCCGCCAGGTTAGCCAGAATGCCAGTTTTGCGGTTGTTCAGGACAAAAACATCATAGTAGTAGCGTTCGTAATAAAGCCACTTGCCCTTGCTCTGCGCTGTCGGGGCGCTCATCATCGACACATCATAGACAACCGGCGCAGCGATGGCCAGCGGGTCGTACATAACCATATTGACCTGACTCGCACCAGACGCAGCGACCCAGCCCTGCGTGAAGTCATAGGTGCTCATCATGATGTCACTCGGAACCTCAGCGATCAGAACACCATCCAGCTTGCCAACATTGCGGTCAATATTCCGGATCCCCGTGTCCGCTTCAACAAAACGAGTGATACCGGCGGCCTCTTTCAGCAGCTTGTAGGTACTCGGTGTCATTTTTACGCGGATTCGATCTCGCGGTACGCGATTGTCAACCATGTAGGCCAGATAGGTATCCCAAGTTTCTAAAATGTTATCTTTGGTCATAGAAGTATTGTCCACCGTACCAAAGCTGGAGGCTGCTTCGTAGAGTTGAGCAACCGCATAAGCATCCTGTTCAGGCATTTTTTGAAACTGATTGAAGGTCTGCGTAATGTTCGCAATCGTAACGATCGCATCCTCTCTCATATCCATCGGATCCACCAAAGTGTCCCATTCGCGATCCATCCGCATCTTCAGGATCTGCTGATCTGTGTTGAAATTGCGGGTAAATTTGCCGTCAAGATTGTCACGATCAACGGAACGTGCGCCAGACACGGTCATTCCCTGCACCGCAATGGCCTTGCCCCCCAGCGGCTTGTAGGTTGCACTATTCGGGGATCCGTACAGATCCGAAAAATAAGACCAATACGGATACGCATTGGCCATGGCTTTGCTATATTCTGTAGTGTAATTCAAAGTCTGTTGATTAGATTCAGACATTTCTTAGTCTCCTTTCTTGCCAAAGCCCCAGACGCTCTCGAAGGTGTTCTTCTGCGTGCCCTTCGGCATGCCGCCTGCGACGTCTGCGCCGAACCTCGGCGCGACTTTTCCCGGATCTTCCTCCGGGACGAAGTACTCTTCGTAGTCCTTAGCAATCTTCGCCATCTGTTCTTTAACGGGTTCCGCTTTTTCATCGCGATTAATCAGCTTGTAAACAGCTTCGCGGAACTTCGGCTTGACGCCGGCATAGTCTTCGGAACCCAGCGCGCGCAGCATGTCGCGTTCGCCGACTACCTTCAGGTACTCTTCATTAGTTGACAGATCAACGTCTGGCTTGTGGTCCTTCAGTGCCTTGTCCACCTCATCCTGCAGTGATGAACGTGGGATATAGTCAGCCGCCAGTGCCCGGCCAGATTCTGTCATGATGTAGTCGATCTGATCGGCAGTCAGTCCCTTGCCTTCCAGATCCTTTCGTTTAAAAAGTGCCATTTCTTTTTTCCGTCCTTTCTTTACCGCCCCCAGACGTGGGGCGACACGGGCCTTTACCGTCCATCCGCTGGACGCGTTGCCGCTTAACCCTGCGGCGGGAGATGCGGATCACCTCCTAATCGTCGTCATCGTGTCTTTCGCCGCCGCTGCCCAGCGCACCAGCCAGCTTGTAGTCGGCTTCCTTGTTCAGCCAGTACTCGCACTCTTGCAGCCTGTTGGCCACGCTTGCCGGGACGATGCCCTCTGCGCTCTGCATCAGCCCCGCAGTGCTGCGGAAGGCTTCGCGGGTAATGGAATAGGTTTCTTTTCTTTCTCGCTTCACAGCAGGCAAAACATCGCGCTGAAACAGCAGAATAGCGTCCGCGATGGTTGGTTCAGTAAACCCCAGCGCGATCCCAGCCTCGATCAGGTCGTCGGTGAGCTCAGCCAGCTTCTCCTGTACATCATCCAGGTACCCGTGAACCTCGAACCATCCCTCACCGCTTACGCCGTGATGAAGAACGGCCAGATTGCACTGCAGGACCTTCAGGAAGGCCAGCATCCGTTGAAACTCGTTCACCCTCTTTTCTTCCTCCTTTCTCCCGTCTTACCTGGAGATTTGTGTACTCTTCAGGCGTAAAAAAAAGGCCGCACTTTTCGCAGCGCACGCCTTCGCGGGTTCCTATAAATTCATGTTGACAGCTCAAAATTAGTCCTCCTTTCAAGCGCAAAAAAGCCGCCTATTGCAGGTGGCTTACTCTTCAATTTAAATTTTCAATCAATACCACATGACCACACGCTCAGTACGTTTATCTCCAGCTTTTGCCATACGTACCAACTCGCGCCGTGCATGACTTGCAGACATCCCATACTCATAGCCTGGCGCTCTATCAATGTGTTTCACTTCTTCGGTTAAAAGATCAATAACCAAAAAACCAGGATCGGTCGAATCCTCCGGGTAATAATAAGCGGACGCTTCACTTTCGCTTATCTTTATTTGCTTTAAGGTTACCATAGTACGCATCCGCCTCCTTTTCATAACTATATTTACGGCTTGTCACGATATGAGCCTCTCGTTGACTCATCCCCTGATCCATCAATTCTTTTTCCATGATTTCATGCTTGATCAAGGTCAAATCATGTGGCTCTGGTTTACCTTCCGTCAGTCGTTGCCACGACTGCGCTATCGCACAGTCAGGTGCGAACCTTTCAGCTTTTTCGCCACCCAGATCATGCTCGTCAAAAAACAAATACTGCTTTATTGCCCGTATCTGTTTCTGCGTGTTCCCAGTGGTTTTTGCAACCTTAGCCACATCCGTTTTCATACTTCTCACAAGCCCATAATAACGCTCCGCATGTTGCTGTGCTTCTTTACTGTCGATATCAACTATTCGCGCTCCGCTAATTGCCTTCAGAGCATCATCACTCTGCTTTTTTATGCGAGCTGCCTGTGCTATCACATCTTTAGTATAGCCTTCCACCTGCGTCCTATCAAGTCTCTTTTTGCGCCCAGCAGCTTTGGCGAACTGATTATAGACTGCCTGTGCTTCTCTTACTTTCTTACTCTGCGCCGCAAACTCATCATCTAGTCCCGCCGCCTTGTAAGCCAGAGCCTTCCGCTTGGCTTCTCGGACGTCTCTTTCGAGCGCTCTCATTTTCTGCAGCTCGGCGTACTCCTTGTTGTTGGCTTCTTTGTCTTGAATCTGTTTATCCTGTGGAAAGCTCACACCTGGAATGACCGGCAGGGGTCTATGCCCACAGTTGATTCCGAATAAACCAGCCGGCTTTCCGTAACTTGTCGAGCTGATCGGCTTGTAGCTGTGCCGCTTGCCGTCACCGTCTGTGAAGGTGCCACTTTCACTGCTCCAGGTGAAAAACTTGCCCTGATACGGATAGCACAAAGGCCGTGCCCCGGAATGACTGCTGACCTGGAAAATGTCGCTGTGATATTCCTTCTGTCTAGCTTTCACTGATTCGATCATCGTGTTGTGGGACGTCGTCCGGACGACCATGCCCATGTAGGCCTCCGGCGTCCAGTGCCGCCCTGCACGGTCAACAAAGCCGTAGATGCCTTTTTCAGACAGCTGCGTGATCGCTTTTTTCATGACCTGCTGCCGGGTTTCGCTGCCGATGACTTGGCCCATCGCTGCGTCGTTAACGACGTTGATCGCTTCTTCAACCTGCCCAGAGTCCAGCTCATATTCTGCCCAGTTCACGACGTTATTGATCGCCGACAAATAGGCCGCCTGTGAGCTCTCCAGCATGGTCGTGTTGGTCAGGTTTGCATCATCCAACGCCTGCTGGGAAAGCTGATCCAGCATCTCCCTCGTGTAGGTTTCCGGCGCTCGTTCGATTGCTCCGCTGGCGATCGCTTCTTCGATCAGTTTGTCAATGTCGTCCAGCGATGCCTTCGAGGCGTCGTTCAATGCGTTTTTTATCAATACCGGCAAGCTATTCAAAGCGTCCTTGATGATCTTTGCATTCTCTTCTGTGAGTTTGCCCATCTCCTTCAGCTTATTCAACTCCCAGTCGGCCGTGCGGATAGCGTTACCGCTTCCCAGGTGTTTCGCAATGTTCTCAACCAGCCGCTCAACACATTCAGCATAGGCCCTCTCAATCGGCGCAGACAGTGCAAACTGCAGCAGTTTCGGATCGACAGCCACTATTCAGTCCCGCCCATCTCCAAAACGTCCAAGAAGTCGCCGGAGACGCTCTTCTCGTCGCCGATCTCCTTCAGTTCCCGCACGGCTTCATCTTCTGTGTAGCCCAGCTTGTCAACAAGGAAACGCTTTTTGCTCATCAGACCGTTGGTGACTAGGGTGATCCCCTCGTTAATGTTGGTCTGGCGGTCCTGCAAGATCGAATCATCAAATACAACCTTGCTCTCCCATCCCTGATCAGCCAGGCTCTGGATCTTATACCCTTCCCAACTCAGCCCGTACAGGCCGGCCACTTCAATGATGGCGTCAACCACTTGATTGATAGCTAACTTGACCTGTAACTGATGGCTCTTGATAGTCTTGTAAGTCTTACTGTTCTCACTGATAACTTCTGTGGCCGTCTTCAGCCCCTGCGCTCGATCAAAGGTAAAAGTCCCTGCACTGAATCCGACCTGCAAGCAGAGGATGGACAAGAAGGCGTTAATCGCTGCGACGTGTTCATCGACCCGCAGCTCGACGCTATTGTCAGTGATCTTCAGATCTTCTGAATTGTCCGTGTGCAGTGCTTCGTAGGTCTCGTCGGATGCGTCAAAATATCTGACCATCTCTTGGGTCTGTGGATTGATGACCGTCCGGATGCACTGCGCCGGAACGATGATTCGCTTCTTACCAAGCCTGAATTCTCGAATAAATGAGTCGTAGCAAATATCCAGCGCCTTCAGCGTACTCAGTGCATTGGCATAAATCGACACACCCAAAGGGCTGTTGTCGTCGATGTTGTTAGCCACTGCCGTGCGGTAGTAAGCAAACAGGCTTGCGCTGATGCCCTGTACTGACGTTTCCTCATTCAGAAACGGATAGATCTGTTCCAGCGGATAGCGGAACCCCAGAACGTCCTGCGGTTCCACATTGCCCTGGTTCTCCATGATCTCTGTCCGATACAGCTCATTTGTAATCCAGTAGGTCAGCCCGTCCCACTTATGCCACTCCAGGCGGGTATAGTAGTAGCCGTCCTTTGCTTGGCGGCTGATGAACACGCCATCCGTAACTCTGGCGTTGTCCCATCCAGTCGGGACAAACTGATCGGCCATGCAGAACCCTAACCGAATCTGGCCCGAATTGGGGACCGGGTTGCCGTTGCTGTCCCTTTTCTCGTCATACCAGACCTTGATCGCCCCGCCGCCCAATGCCAGCGATTGTTCAATGTGCTCCTGCATCTTCTGCCAGAAATTGTTCTTCGCTAGAACATCATGAACAAATTCGTTAAGAGGCTGATTCTCTCCGTCTCCCTGGGTTACATGAACCTCACACTGTTCAGACCAGATCAACCCAGCCAGTTCAGCGCAGACAGCCTTTGCGGTGTCCATCCTCTCAATGTCTCGCTCATGCCTCGGTTCAGCAATCGTCGGCGCAGCGATTCGGTGCCAGGGCTTATAGTAGCCTTTATAGATGTACTTCCAGACAAAGATCCCGAAATAATAGAACTGATTGAAGGCGGGTACGCCACCGATCTCAAAAACGTCTTTGAATTCCTTTGACAAGCCTGTGTCAGCTGCTGTTTTCTGCATCCAGTTTCTCACCTTCTTTTTTATCTTTTCAAGCATAAATTTCACCCTCTTTACAGGATATAGTTCTTATAAAAATAATTCGCACTGTACCTGCAATCATCCATGGCATGGTTGTAAGCGTCCACGGGTTTTCCTCGTTCATCAACGCAGTACATGCCTATCTCTCGCAGAAAATCGGCATGACTGTATCGGCTGGACTCTACAAGAAAAAAACGTCCATCTGATATGGCGCTCTGCAAGTACTCAATGCCTACCCGAATGCCTTTGGAGGTCCCGCGGATGTCGCGTGCGTTGTTGTCTGCCTGATCGGTGAACACGCCGAACAGCTCCAATTCTTTCCTCAGCGCTTTGCACGCCGGGTCGATCTTCCAGCAGCTTTCCCGCAGGCCGAACTGGTTGCGGCACCACGGCGCAAACTCCTCAGCCAGCTCCCGCGCCTGCACGCTCATGGCCTTCTGGGCTCCGTCGTAGTACCAATTAGCCACCCGCAGCAGTTTCCATTTACCATTATGCTGAACTATCAAGTTGCAGCTGACGGATGTGGCGTCAGTCAGACCGCCATCACCTGAGAAAAACATCTCGGCGATCCTGGCATCCTTCGGAATGCTCTGCAGGATGTGGCGGGTCGGATCGAACATAGAGTAGATGACGCCCTCCGGGATAACCCGCATCCCGTACCAGTCGCGCTGCAGCAGGTACCGGTTTTTGCTCAGCGTCTCGAACAGCTCTTGCTTGCGCTCGTCGGTGAGCGCCGGATTGTCTTGCGGCGTCCAGTGCGTCCAGCGTGTGTCCTGGACCTCAAAGACCTCGCTGATCACCGGATGGTTCGGCGATGGCGGGTTCAGGTCGGCGATGTGCCAGCGCTTCTTGGCCGCCATCGTTCGCCTAAAGGCTTCTTGGATGGCGTTCATGTGTAGCAGGTTGATTTCACAGAAGAACACACTGCCGAAACTCATACCGGTGAAGCTCTTGTGACTGTCTGCCTTGCCGCCGCCCTTGTAGTAGATCCGCTTGTCTCCCTTCGGAGTTCTCAGCAGCATGTGGTCTCCGTAGTCATCATGGTGCATGGACCAGAGTCCGGGAAAAATGGCCATCAGCCCCAGACCATCACAGTCCATAACCAGTTTGAACGCTTGCTCTTGATTGTAGGCCAAGATTAGGTGGTTTTGATCTGGGGTGTCCCAGTAGTAGAGGGCAGCCCTTGCGACAGCTGCCGTCGTTTTACCTGAGCGGGGAGTTAAGTGCCCTCTTCAACTTCTAAGCACCGGTCAAACGGTGCAGCGATTAACGCTCTTTGTTTATCGCTGAATTCAAGCTTCATGAGGGCCAACCACCTCCCATCCAGTCCGCGACTTAAAGCGCCTGCTCTTTATGTTTCTAACCGTTTTTTCGTTGCATCCGATAAACGCCGCGGCTTCTTTAATACATGAAAAAAGCCTTTTTTCTCCACTGTTTCTGTTAAGTAGATAAAAAGGCTTTTTGAGTGTATCGGCGTTTTTCATCAGTTGCTGATAATTGATTGATTGAAGGCCAATCTTGTACGCGTGCTTTTGGTTTTCTGATTGCGTGCACCATTCCAGGTTGTTCGCGTTGTTGTTTTTCCGATTCCCGTCTTTATGGTTCACTTGGTTTTTTTCTGTCGTTCTACCACTTACAAAAGCAGCAGCAACAAGTCGATGAACCAAAAAACTTTTTTGCGGTTCTCCGTTTCTTCGCAGCCCTACACTGAGGTAGCGCCTGCCTCTGGTGTGCATTATGTTTCCTTTGCTGTTTTTCACTCTTCCGCGATCACTGACAAAGTAGTTATATCCGTCTACCTTTTCCCATCTCTCAATCACTTTTTTCTTTTCCTCCATCTCCTTGTGCTGCCTTCACAATGGACTCGAATAGGCTGGTGTCTCGTTCGCCTGCGCCTGCCTTTTCCTCGGCCACCTTGATGCGCAGTTCTTGCTCGCGCTTGTCGAGATCTGTCTGCGGCCGATCGCGCCAGCCTTGATAGTTGTTGACCAGGGAGAACCGCGCCCCATTGAAACCTTCCTTGTCAAATAATCGGCGCTCTGTGTACTCTTCCACTCTGCTCTTGGCTAATGTAATGACTTCTTGAAACTCTTTCCGGTATTGATAATTAAGCAGCGCCTGTCGAGACGTAAACCCCAGCGCCAGCGCCAGCCCTGTAACGGTCGGCGGATGTGCTCCAACGATGACCAGCCTGCCCCACTTGTCAAGGACGGCCTGCCCGTTATCGTCGATCAACGGCGTCCCCTCGCAGTCTTTGAAGTACTGGTCAATAAGTCCTGTGATCTCGTCAGGGCTTGTATATTTAGGTTTCGGCCCCAAATAGGTCCGCTTCGCTTTCGACATCTCTCGCCTCCTTGCCTGAACGAAAAAAGGGACGCCCCTTTAGGCATCCCTCGCATTTTTTTACGATATCATTATAGCACGTCAACCCCCGGGATTCGTCCCATTTTTCAAAGAAATCAAGGATCTGCAAATTTCTCCGTTCATCATACGGTAAAAAGAAGATCGGGAATAGCCTGAAGAATACGCAGCTTTTTCAGCATCTGCCCCAAGAATCAGAACACTAATAATTAAACTGCGCTTTTGACCATCTTTCATGCGATCCAATACCTCATCCACCCAGGTGATGCGCAGGATGGTAGATTCAAGCTCCTTCTGCTTTCGATCTCGTTCATCAATAAGTCGCAACTTTTTATCCATGTATGGATCCGCTGCATTCTCCAGGACCACATCTTTAACCGGCGGGGAACTCACGCTAACGATCTTCCCTCGCAATTCTTCAATTTCTTCTTCAAGTTGTACCTTCAAGCGCTGTAGATAGATGTAACTTCGTGCCTCGCTCTTGAAGTAAACCAGCTGTTCTTTTATCTGCATCATTCTCCCTCTCTTTTATCATTGCGCGGGCGCGTCGTAGCGTCAACCGGTTGAAGCATGAACTTAAGCAGTGCATCAGAATCACAACAGATTCCGTTCATTTCACACGCCAAACAATCACCTGCGAAATAACATTCGTTAGCGTTGGCAATCGTAAGACAAATTCCTTCTATGTATTTTTCAATATTCTTCATTCTCTGCACCTCCCAGAGCCACTCACACGCGGTTTTTTCTTTTTCCTAGTAAGATTACCTTTTTCGCAAAAATTCCGCTAGAATCGTTGTTTCCGGCCGCCACAATTCATTTCTGCGCATTCAGCTGCTCGCAGCTTGCGCCTGAGTCGTGCCAGATGTCGCTGCAGGTCTCTTTTGCGCATCGGCGACATCGTGTTGGCTATTTGTTGTTTGGTGGCCAGGATGGCCGCCTGGAGCTCAGAGGCGGCCATCAACGGTCACCTCCGATCCGGTCGATCAATAGCACAACCGCAACAAATACGACGGCAAGCAGCGCGGGGATCATTGGCCATCGCTCCAATCCAGCGCTTGCCCACAATGTCTGCAAACCAAATCTCCATCAAACGGATGTACTCTTCCGCCACATTTAGGGCAGCGGTATATCGTTACAATTGTTGGATAATCGTCTATAAATTCAGCGGTTGCCGTTTCTTCGTTGGGCTTCATGGACGTCACTCTGTCTACCAGCACTTGCAAAACGTCGCTGGTAAACCCTGCAGTTTTAGTTAGCATATCAAGCTCTCTCTGATATTCATTCATCGCTTATCTCCTTTCTCCGTCCCTTTTTAGGGCTCCGGATGTTCGTCGTTTTGCTGATGAGATTCAGTTTCTTTTTCATCTCGTCCTCCAATACCCAAGACTGGCTGCC
>NZ_JADNEM010000046.1:0-17104 GCF_015552275.1 Holdemania sp. 1001302B_160321_E10
GGACGGCTGTATTCCGATATTTTGATCTCCCTTTTCTTCGGTACGCCATCTCGTTGGTCTGTACCCCGCTTTGTCTTTATGAATCTGATTGGCTTCAACGATCATTTCTTTCATCTCCCATCACTTCTAATATTGCGGTTTTTTTGAAAAAGCCTTGTTTATTTTGATGAAATTTGACATAAATTGCTATAAATTAAAAATTTTTATGAAAAGTGTTTCATTCAGTTCAGGATTTTTCGAGACTCTGCCGGCGTTATCAATCCCCTTCCTTCGCTTCCCCTTTCTATAGAAGAAGAAGAACGACTTTTAAACAGGTTCCCTCAGATTTCATAGTAAACGAAGAACAATTTCTCCCTTAAGACCTCCCCCTTAATCCTCACAGAAAAGAAAAAAGGAAATTGAACATGGCTGTCCGATTTCCTTGTGTATTTCCTTAAGCTTTCATATCTGTTAATGGAATAAATTCTTTACCCGATCCCAGAAAGAAGTCTTCACTTCCGTCTTTGTTTCCACCACCGTTGTTTTTTCTTCCGGCAGTTTAATTTCATCCGTCTTCATGATGAACTTCACCGAAGTTTCCATCGTGTCCGCGGCGCCGGCGTAGCTGCGGTATTCCTTCGACTGATCCAGCGCCGCTTTCGCGGTATCGAGCACATCGTTCAGATCGTCCATCGCATCGGTGACTTTCCCGCTTAACTCGTCGATTCCTTCACGGCTGAATTCATCAACGCCGTCGTTCAATTCGCCGGTTTTCTCAGCCAGCTCCTGCGTTGCGTCTTTAAACTTGTTGATGGCGTCGGTAATGTCCCCGGACGCGCCGTTCAGCTTATCCAATCCGGCATTCATCGCCACGGTTCCTGCCGCCAGCTGATCTGTGCCTTCCTTCAAGTCCTTTAAGCCTTCCGGCAGCTGCTGCAAGCCGGCCAGCGCGTTTTTCAGTTCATCAACGCCGCCGATCTGTTCGATCATGCCGTTGATATTGTCGATCATCGCCGTCATTTCCGTCGTCAGCTGCTGCGCCTGGCTCATCAAGCCCGCCATTTCCTGAACCTTGGCGCTCATTGTATCCTGCACGGTTTGAGCGATCTGATCAACCGTTCCCACCGCCGCCTGCTTGCCATAACCACTCATCGTATCGACGCCGGCATCCACCGCCTGACCTAAGCCGGCCGCGATCCTTTCCTGCGCGCTGCCCAGCTGGGCATTCAGCTGTTCACCGACTTTTCCCGCAATCACCTGGGTTAAGCCCGGAATTTCCTCCTCGGCCACACCCTGTTCCGCCAGCGCGGAGCCGATTGCGGAGACTAACGCGTTCTGATCCATTTCCACGTTCACCGCCGGCAAGTTCTGCTTAACGCCCGCTCTGACCTGCTCGGTCACGGCAGCCCAGGTATTGTTAAATTCATCGCTCTGACCGGCTGCCCGAATTGCATCGCCGGTTGCCTGCGGCATCGTTGCCAGCGCCTGCATGCTGCCAGCCAGCTGTTCCATTAACGCCGAAGCGCCCTGCAGCTGTGTCAGGCTGCCGTTCAGCTGTTGAAGCAGTCCCATCAGCTGTTCGTCTGTCAGGTTGTATTTCTGCAGCATCGCCGTTAACTGCGTCTGGATCTGACCAACGCCGCTTGACAGCTTCTGCGCCCCTTCCTTCAGCTCCTTCGACGAAGTCGCGGCAGTATTTAACCCATCTGAGAATTCCTTGTATTTTGACTGGAATTCTCCCATCTTATCGTTCAGTTCGATATTCGCGTCATGCAGCTGCACCGTGCCGTCTAAAATCTTCGCCGTGGCGTCCTTCAGATCATCGACGCCGTCAGTCAGCTTATCGAGATCACTGCGGTCGATCTCCTTGTCTTCCAGATTGGAAGTCCCGGCCGCAGCCAGAATGATCGACGGCATTTCAAAGTTTTCCACATTCGCTGTGATCACGAACTCATCTTTCAGCTTATCCTTGATGTCATCCAGCGCGCTGACATTGGAATCCTTCAGCATCTGGCTCATCCCCGACACAGTGGCCAGGGCGACGATCTGGTTCTTCGATTCGTTCAAAATCAAGCCATCTTCCGCCTTCACGTCCTTAAATGTTTCCGTCGGCAGATCGGTGACAATCGCGCAGGGGAACAGCGTGGAAATATACTTCGTCTTCCCGTTGATCGTTTCCGTCGTTTCCAGATGATTGATCAGCTTGATCGTGATCATCAGGGAGCCGCTCTGGCCGACGATCTCATGCGGATCCACACGCTTGCCATTGAATTGGTAGCTGACCTCCATCGTTAACGGCAGCTCCGCCGTCGTCGTGCCCTGGTAATACAGGTCATGCTCGTCGGAATTCCACATTAGCGACGTGCCGTTTTGTTCGGGCAGATCATCACCTTTGATATTCTTGATATTTTCCAGGATACTCTGATCCGCCGTCTGGCGGAAGCCCTGTTCGTTATGCAGCCATTCGCTGACGGTCGCGGATTTCAGCTGTCCCTGCCAATCCAGGAAGGCATAGACGGTTTCTTCCTTTTTCGTGCCTTCATCCGGCTTGTTCTCTGCCCGGACCGGCGTGCACAGATTCAGCGCCAGCACCCCGGAAAGGGCCAGCGTCAGCCAACTTCCTTTTTTATTCATCGTGATTCCTCTCCTTTTTTATTCAGAAATTGAAATGATGTTTTTTCGATAACGCCGCCGAAGACCATCAACAAGGCCGGCAGCACGAGCAGAATGACCGCCATGCTGATCAGCGCGCCCCGCGCCAACATGCCGCACAACGAGCGGATCAAATCGATTTTGGAAACCAGCGACACGCCAACAGTGGCCGCGAAGAAGCTCAAACCGCTGGTCAGGATCGACGAACTGCACGCATAGACCGCCGTCTGTACGGCCGCTTTCCGATCCTTGCCCCGCCGGCGTTCCTCCTGGTAGCGCGTCATCGTCAGAATCGCGTAGTCGATCGTTGCGCCCAGCTGGATCGTCCCGATGACGATGCTGGCGATAAACGGTATCGTTTCCCCTTGAAAATAAGGAATGCCCATGTTGATCGTAATCGCCATTTCAATCGCCGCAACCAGCACAATCGGCACGCTCAGCGACTTAAATGAAATCGCGATGATCAGGAAAACCGCCAGAATGGAAACGATGTTGACCATCTGAATATCGTGATCGGCGATCAGCACCAGATCGCGGTTCAGCGCGCCCTCGCCGGTAACTAACGCCGTCGGATCGATCGCCTTGACACGGTTTTCCAGCTCGGTGATCTGCGCGTTTTGTTCATGCGTCGCCGAGGTGTAGCTGGAATTCGCCATGATCATCTTCCATCCGCCGGCATTAAAGACAGAACGAATCCCTTCCGGAAGCATCTCTTCCGGAATCCCGGCGCCTAAAAACCGATCTAATGTCGCAACGGAATTGATCCCATCCGTCGTTTCAATCGCCTCCAGCACCGCGTCCATCTGCGTGCTGCTGAGCTGATCGCTGACGAGGATGAAGTTGGTCGTCGGCATGTCGAATTCATCGCGCAGCTTCTGTGTGCCGGCGGTGGATGTCAGATCCTGCGGCAGCGAGTCCAGCAGGTTGTAGTACACGTCGGTTTTTTTCTGCGCCGCCGCAAACGGAATCAACAGCGCGACGGCAGCGATCAGAATGCCTTTATAGTGGGTTGTCGTAAAGTTGGCAACACCTTGCAGCTTGGGAATTAAAACCTTGTGCTTATGTTTGTGAATCGGTTTATCGAAGACCAGAATCAGCGCTGGCAGAATCACCACAGCGGAGAACACGCCCAGCACAACGCCCTTCGCCATGACGACGCCCATATCGGTGCCCAGCTTCAAATCCATGATGCACATCGCCAGGAAGCCAGCGATTGTGGTCAGCGAACTGGCGCTGATCGCAGTAAAGGTGTTGACGACGGCTTCAGTCATCGCTTCCTGACTTTTCAATCCCTTGTGCAGTTCCTCGTCATAGCGTTCCAACAAGAAGATCGAGAAGTCCATCGACACCGCCAGCTGCAGAATCGCCGCCAGAGCGGAGGTGATATAGGAGACCTCGCCTAAGAAAATATTGGTTCCGAAATTATACAGCACGGCGTACAGGATCCCCAATAAGAAGATGAACGGCGCCACGCTGTAACGTAAGCCCAGAAATAAAACGACTAAGGATAATCCGACCGCAACCGCCACATACAGCGGCAGTTCCTGTTCGATCAACATTTTCGTGTCGTTGATGACGGCCGCCAGACCGCCTAAGAACATCTGGGAATTCATCAGCGATTTAATCTCGTCGACGGCCTTCAGCGTCCGGTCGGATCCGTTGCCTTCTTCAAACGTGACCATCATCAGCTGGCAGTCGCCGTTATCCAGCATTTTCCGCAAGTCTTCCGGAATCATTTCCGAAGGCATGGTCTGTAAGAAATCCCCCAGCCCCATCGCGTCGCGGACGCCGTCGATCGCGCGGATTTTGTCCGCGATCCGATCGACCTGTTTCTTTTCCATGTTTTCAACGGTAACAATCGCCATACTGGCGGAATGGAATTCCTGATCCAGGATGTCCTGGCCCTCGATGGAATCCAGCTGATCCGGCAAATAGCTCAAAATATCATAATTGATGCGGGTGTTGATATAGCCGATCAACGACGGAACCAACAGCACCGTCGCCAGCGCCAGAATCAGAATTCGTTTTTTTACGATCTGTTCTGCAATTTTCCTCACTGCAGATCACTCTCCCTTTCAAATGACTATCAGTCATTACGTCAGACAGAATACCTCCGAAATGACTGATGGTCAATAGACGGATCGGCGAATTTGTCTATCAGATTGACTTTTAGTCATTTTGATTTGACTCTGATTTAAGGTATGTTACAATGAGGCTGAGGAAGTGAGAATATGGCCCGGCGTACATTAAAACAACAGAAAGAACAGAAACAGGGTGATTTACTAAGCTCGGCCTATCAGTGTTTTCTGACCAAGGGATTTGCCAAAACCACGATTGACGATATCGTGAATCGGGCCAAGGTCGCCAAGGGAACGTTTTATTTGTACTTTCATGATAAAGAGGATATCATGAAGCATCTCGTCATCCAGATCAGCTCGCAGATCGTCATCCGCGCATATACCAAAACGAAGGAGCGGGGCATTCAGGATTTCCTGCCGTCAGTCTTGTGCTTTATCGACATGATCATCGAGTATTTCAAAGCGAATAAAGCGGTGCTGAAACTGATCGAGCGGAATTTCTCATGGCCGTTGGTGATGGAGGTTCTCAGCGAAGGCAATCAGGCGGAAATCACGCAGATTCTGGAGGAATTGTTAAATTATCCGCAGCTGCGGCGGTTTGACCGGGACGAAGCGTTCCGGATGATCTACATGATCGTCGAGCTAGTCGGCTCGGTCTGCTACACCTCGATCATCGAGGAACAGCCGGCGCCGATTGATCACCTGAAACCGACGTTGTACCGGATGGTGGAAAAAATCTTGATTTGAAGCAATGATAACGCAAAAAAAGCGAAGCCGATCGAAATGTCAGCTTCGCTTTTTTATGGTTCAGATTTGCTTGTTTGTTTTGCCTGATTTGGTTGTTTTCCTTTTTTGTCGTTCCTGCCTTCCGGCTCAGATCGCTGCGCTTCGCTTTTCTATAAAATCTGATTGAGGTTGCCGCCCGCGGCGTTCAGCTGTGTCTGCGCTTCTTCCCGGCTGACGTGCTTCAGCTCCATGATCAGGGCCGGTTTAATCTGATATTCGCATTCTGTTAACAACTGCCGTGCTCTTTCCAGCGTACAGCTGGTCGCCTGAGTCAGAATATACGCCAGACGGGTGCGCATCTTGTCGCTGACCGGCGGCACGTTGATCATCAGATTCTCATACACGTTGCCCAGCTGCGCCATCGTCACCGTCGTGATCATGTTCAGAATCATCTTCTGGCAAGTTCCCGCTTTCAATCGCGTCGATCCCGTGATGACCTCCGGCCCCGGCACCGGCGCCATGACCCGATCGCAGACCTCGCTGACCAGCGAATGCTTATTATTGACCAGCCCCGCGCAGGGGATCCCCTGTTTTTGGCACCAGGAAAGTGCGCCGATGACATAGGGCGTCCGTCCGGACGAGCTGATTCCGATCACAAAATCCTTAGCCGTAACCTCCCGGGCCTGCAAATCCAGCGCGCCGTTTTCCGCGCTGTCCTCCGCGCTGCCGTCGGTCTTCATGATATCGGTGAAATTGCCTGCCACGATGGAAACAAATTCGCCGTGGGTGCCGAAGGTCGCGTTGGCCTCGTAGGCGTCCAGCATGCCCAGATAGCCGGAATGCGCCGCGCCGGTAAAGATGATCCGTCCCCCGCGCCGCAAAGCGGCGATGCACTGTTCGATCGTCTCGTTGACTTCGGGCAGCACCTCCCTGACCGCTTTTGTACAGGCTTGGTCTTCCCGGTTCATCAGCGCCGTGGATTCCGCGACGCTCATGTGCGGCAGATTCATTGAAGCGGGATTGCGCTCCTCGCTGGTCAAGGTCATTAAATTATCACGCATCAGAACAACCCGATAATCGCCCCGACGGCCGCGATGACGATCAGCAGCGCCATGACTTTCGTCGCCTTGACTTTCTTATTCTTCAATAAATACAGCGTGCCCAGCGTCAGCGCCAGCGGAAGCAGGCCGCGGAACAGCTTGTCGAGAATATCTGTCTGCACGCTCATGCCGGCGCCCTGAATGTTGATCAAAAGCGGTGTCGACACGCTGACAAACCCTGCCGTCAGCGCACCCATGACAATCGCGCCCAGAGCGCTGGCTCCGGTGATCACCTTTTTGATCAGATTGCTTTCCAGAATCCGCTGCAAGCCTTCCTTGCCCAGCTTGTAGCCGGTCATCCAGACATAATACGCGATGCTTAACATAATCCCCATCATCAAAACGGCATAGACCAGCGGCCCGGCCAGACTGCCGGAGGACGCCAGCGAGATTCCGATCGAAAGCAGGATCGGCGTCAAGGTTCCCTGCCACAGCGTATCCCCGATCCCGGCAAACGGTCCCATCAGGCCGGTTTTAATGCCGTTGATCGCTTCGTCGGAAATCGGCGCGCCGTTGGCCCGTTCTTCTTCCATCGCGATGACCATGCCGTTGATCACGCCGCCGAAGTGCGGTTCCGTATTATAGAACTCGATATGCCGCTGGACCGCCGCCTTGTATTCTTCCGGGTTGTCCTTGTACAGCTTTTCAATGATCGGCGCCATCGCGTGACAGAAGCCCGTCCCGGCCAGCCGTTCATAATTGTAATTGGCGTGGGAGAAAAAGGTCCAGCGCCAGAAGGACTTCACAACGTCCTTTTTGCTCAGTGTTTTCCGTTCTTTATTCTGTTCCATAATCATTTCCTCCTAACCGTTCTCTTTCTGCAGCTGGGTGTAGAACCAGGCGATGATGAAGCCCAGCACGGCGATGACGATCGTATCCAAACCGAGATACACGCTCAAGATGAAGCCAATCATGTAGAACGCCATGCTGTTGGGACGGCTGATCGAGCGCAGATTCATCGCTACGCCCAAAGCCGGCAGCACGCCGCCGATGACCTGCAGGACATGCAGCACGTCGTTGCTTAACATTGCAACCAGGCGCGCCATGTAATCCGCACCGAAATACGCGCCGAGCATGACCGGAATGACGCTGATCGCAAACGCCACGATCTGCGGCGGGACGACGTGCAGGAAGCAGACCTTTTTCAGATCGCCCTGTTCGGCCGCTTTATCCGCCATGTGGACAAACGCGACGTCAATCGTCATATGCAGCACCCAGACCACGGTGCCCAACAAGCCGAACGGAATCGCAATCGTGATCGCGGTCGCCGGATCGACATGACCGACAATCGCAAACGCCGTGCCCAGCACCCCGGCCAGACCCGGATCGGATGGAATCGTACCGCCGGCTGAAATAAACGCGATATACGGCAGCTGGATCGCCGCACCGATGATGACGCCTTCGGTCGGATGCCCTAAGATCAAACCGACGAGGGTGCCCGCGACCAGCGGCTTCTGAAACAAGCTGGCTGAACCGAGGACGGTTGTCCACGGCGTTCCGATGATGCCCAGATAATAAACAACGCCCATCAGAAAGGCTTGAAACAACGAAATACTCACATCAATCACCTCTTCTAATTAAATAAACCGTTTGAAATCGATCGCCGGATCTTCTGCCACCATCTGAATCTCGACCGGAATCCCCTGATCAATCAGCTGCTTCAGCTGGCTGATTTCCGCTTCGCTGGCAGAGATATTCTTGTAGATGGTTTTACGGCCCGGCTTGATCCCCATCCCGCCAAGATTGACCCGGGTCAAAGTCACGCCGTTTTGTGCCAGACGCACATAGGCTTCCGGGGTTTTCGCCAGAATGATCGCCTTGTCGTGATCCTGCAGCCCCTTGATCACCGCAGGGCTGTCCGCCACCGTCGTCACCTGCGTGACAATGTTGGCCGGAACCAACGTTTTAATGATCATCGTCAGAAACGAATCCTTCGCCGTAACATCGTCGATGACAATAATTTTGTTAGCCCCGGTATAATTCAGCCAGGACGTCATGACCTGTCCGTGAATCAGACGGTCGTCGATGCGTGCCAATACGATACTCATCTGTTATTCCTCCTCTGTCAAACTCTGAATCCGCGCACCGGCGTCGAAGATGCCGCTGCGGCCGTTTTCCACCGCCATGGCAATCAGCTGCTGCGCGGTTACGTCTTCACGATTGGACAATACCGCCTGCAGGATCATCGGCAGATTGACGCCGACCACCACCTGCAAAGGATATGTCCGCAAGAGCCGGATCGTCTGGTTGCACGGCGTGCCGCCGAACAAATCCAGCATCACCACTACCTCTTGATAACCACGCTGATGAAACTGTTCGATCTTGTCGGCAATCAATCGGCCGAAGTCCTCCGGATCCTGCCCTGCGCAAAGACCCACGCTTTCCACAAAGTCATGCTTGCCGGCGATCATTTCCACGGTTTCGAGGAAAGCCCCGGCTAAATTGTGATGCGTCGCTATGAGAATGCCTGTCACAATGTCCCTCCTTTCTTTTTATGAGGAAATGCAGATCATCGGTTGTATCTGCATTCTATCATTCTTAATTCCCTACGTCGTTTTATCCTTTACACGGTTGCTTCGTGCAATGTCAAAATTTATCAAGCAGCGCAGCCCGGAAAACGGCGATGAAGTTTTCATACGATCCTTCGCGCAGGATTTCCGTCACCCGCTGCGGTTCGCAAACTAACGACGATAGATACGGCCACAGCTGAAACGCCTTGGGGTTGTTCATCTCCGTGGAAACCAGCATGACGATCCGCACTTTCTGACCGGTATCCCAGACGATCGGTTTATCCAGCACCGCCACGGCAATGAACGTCTGCGCTGTGATCGGATACAGCGGATGAGGCATCGCAACCTGATTGCCGAAATAGGTCGAGCTGAGCTTCTCCCGTTCCCGCACCAGTTCCTCAAATTTCTTCGGCAGACGGCAGGAGCGGGACGCCATCGTGATCAGCCGCCCCACGATTTCCCGGCGTGTTTGCGCTTCCCCATGCCAGAACAGATCCAAAGAAAAGCGGGACAGGATGGAATCGACGCTGTCGTAGCCGTTGATCGCCAGATTCATCTTGGCAAAATCTTTCTCCGTCGGAAACAGGCTGATCCGCACGGCGGCTCCGCGGGTAACGGTGTCCTTGGTTTCCGTTGTAAACATCGCGTCGTAGCTAGCCGGATCAATCCGGCTCAGATCCAGCGGATTCACAAAATCAAGCTGAAGCAGCTGCCTGCGGAACCATTGATCGATCTTCTGCCGCAGCAGAATCGTTTCGCTCGGCTTGAGACTGCTGATGACCAGAATTTTCTTGCCTTCCGAATTCATCGTGATGTTTTCCAGTCCGTAATTGAAATACAGCGTGAAATACGCCGCTTCATCCTCGCTGATGCGCACGTGATAATGATCGTCGATCAACAGGCTGAAATAATTGGCAATGTCAAAGGCAAACGGGAAGGTCTGCTTGATTTCCGTCAACAGCACATTTTTCAGCTGACGGTTGTTCTGCATGCGCGAAAGCAGCGGCACAAAATGGAGCGCCAGCGCGATTTTCAGATCAATGCTGCGGGTGAAGTCAACGCCGTATTCGACGTGGATTTTCTCCAGCGAATCCATGATGAACACATTGATCTCTTCCGAAACGCCCGCAAAGTCGTCGTAATCCCGCTTGCCGCGCAGATTGATGGCCAGATAATTGATCTCCTCGCCTAACCGGCTGCCGGGCACCGTTGTGCAGCGGCGCAGGATATCGCGGGCGATCTTCGTTTCCTTTTCCGTCACGCTGCGCTTAGTCGATCCGACTTCAATGAAATAGCCTTTTTCAATCCGCTGCAGCGTCAGAAGCAGATGGATGATCAGACTTTCCAGCAGCACTTCGCTGATTTTATATTCATTTTCAAGGAAGATTTCCACAAGCAATTCTTTCAGCTCCGTGATTCGTTTCAGATTGGCTTTTGTTTCATGGGTCTCTTCCGTCAGCGAATAAATATCTTCGCGGGCCAGACAGGTTCGCTTGTCCTGTTCCAGTCCTTCAATCCGATATCCGCTGCCGGAGCGATAGGTCAGTTCCAGATTGTATTGGACAAGGATTTTCCGAACGGCTTTCAAGTCAAGATACAGCGTGGAGTCCGAGATGTTCAGCTGCTGCAGAAGCCAGCGCTTGCGCACATAGCCGGTGTGATCGAGCAGCTTCAGCAAAATGATTTTAATCCGCATCGGCTGTTCGTTCAGCGAAGCGCTTTGCGGCGGGTTCTGAATGTGTTTCAGTAAGAGTGCGGCCTGCTGCGGATCATGAATTAAAAGCTGGTAGCCCTTGGAAGGTACCGCGATCAATTCCATCACGGCTGACGAATTAATTTCCTGACGGATCGCCGCGATCTCGCTTTTCACAGTGCGCACGCTGACGCCGCTGATTTGGGCCAGCGCGGCGGCGGAATGAAACTGACCGCAGTTGTCCGCCAGCCAGCGCACGATTCCCTGCTGCCGCTGCGTTAACATAAGCGGACCGACGGCGCCGGGACCGCAAGCTGACCGGGGTCATTCCAGCAGCGGCTTTTTTGCGGCCATGGATTTAAGCCCCGGGGAGAAACGATGAAATAAAGTAGTGTCATAAGCGTTCTCCTTTCCGGCTTCATCTTAGCATAAGCGGGCTGCGGAATCGTTGATTCGTGCAATCTGGTTTTTGAGGTTTTGCACGAAATACCGTGCAGAAAAAAACGAGGGTGTTTCCTGCAAGCGTCAAACGTTTTCCTTGCGGTTTCCATTCAGGCGTTAACCCTCTTCGCAGGCATAATAAAAACCGGAAACAACGAATTTCCGGCTTCCGCGCCTCGCCGCGAAGAAATGCTTGAAAGGGGGACAGGCAATAAAAAAACAGCCCTGAATTCAGGACTGCTTCTTTCGATATTTACAGTTCAACTTTTTCCAGATCGTTATACGCGATCTCGGTCGGCGTTTCACGGCCGAACAGGATGCACAGAACCGTGGCGGTCTGAGTATCGTCGTTCATCGCGTCGATCGAGCCTTCGATTCCGCTGAACGGTCCGGTCAGAATCTTGACGCGGTCACCCGTCGTGAAATTGACGCTGACCTTGCGGTCGCTCATGCCGATCCGGCGCAGGATCGAATCAATTTCTTCCGGGGAGACCGGGAACGGCTTCGCGCCGCCGCCGCTGGATCCGATAAATCCGGTGACGCCCGGCGTATTTCGAACGATATACCAGGCTTCATCCGTCATAATCATTTCCACGAACAGATATCCTGGGAACAGGTTGTGCATTTTTTCTACTTTTTTTCCGTTTTTGTATTCAATCTCCGGTTCCTCGGCGACCAGGATGCGGAACAGATAATCGGAAATGCCCATCGTGTCCACACGACGCTGCAGGTTTTCCTTAACCCGGTTCTCATGGCCGGCGTAGGTATTGACGACATACCATTCTTTCTTGGACTCTGTCATGACTTACGCTCCGATCCCGATTAATTTGAGGAAGAAGGAAACGAAAAACTCACAGGCGACGAAGAAGACGCCGAAAAACGCGCAGAAAATCAAAACTTCCACTGAATTTCCGCCCAGTTCTTCTTTCTTCGGCCAGCGAATTCGCTTGACTTCTTTGGAGATACCGCTGAAACTAAACCATTTTAACATATCTGTATCCTCCTACTTCGTTTCTTTATGAAGTGTATGTTTGCCGCATTTTTTACAATATTTCATCAGTTCAAGACGTTGATTATGCGTCTTGGGATTCCGGTGTGTAACATAGTTGCGTGAAAGGCACTCTGTGCATGTCAGAATCACTTTTGTTTCTTTCGCCATCGAGGTCCCTCCTTACCGTGCTTATCCACTTTACCATAAAGAAAAGGGTTCGTCAAATAACCCTTAACTTAAGCGGATTATAGCACCATCCCGTGCTCTTTTCAAGCCTCTTCGGAAAATTTCCTGAGGATGTGCTCGAGTTTCCTGCGAATTCGCCCCAGTTGATTGCCATAGCTTTTCCGGGAGATGTTTAAAATCGCCGCAGCTTCCTGATAGGATGTGTTGTCCAGCGACAGACACAGAATCTGCCATTCCTTCGGCGTGAAGTAGCGCCGCAGCTGTTTTACCTGCTTCGCCGCTTCGTTTAAGGTGAAGCGATAGACAGGGTCAAAGAACCGGTCGTTGGAGGCCAGCGTGTCCGCCTTATACATTCCCCGGTCCTCGCCGACCATCGTATCCAGCGAATCGCAGGCATAAAACGCGGCGTCGCTGGAACATTGAGAATGCCGGTAAATCGTCAGCAGGCGCTTCCGCAGACAATTCTGCAAATAGGTTTTAAAGGAGCAGGGATAATCTTCCCGGTAATTCTCCGCGGCGCCGATCAGCATCATCCGGCTTTCCTGCTCAAGATCTTCCTTGTATGCCTCGCTGGAAACCGAGCAGCTGTCCAGCTGAGAGAGCTTGAAAATCATCCCGCAGATCATCGGCTTGTATTTGTTCAGCAGATTCTCCACCGCCCAGTCGTCCTGTTGGCGGATCATATAAAGCAGTTCGTTGTCTGTGGACATTTCCTCACACATCGTCTATCCTCCTGTTATTTCAGAGGGAAACGTTTCGCATGGATCTGATAAAGCAAGACAGCGCAGGCGACCGAAGCGTTCAGTGAGGAAATCGTGCCTTCCATCGGCAGCGTCAGCATCACGTCGCATTCTTCTTTGACCAGCCGGGAAATACCTTTGCCCTCCGAGCCGATCACCAGCGCCACGGGCGTATCAAAAGCCGGCTGGCGGTAATCCTGGGCATTGCGCATATCCGTACCGTAAACCCAATAGCCCTTTTCTTTCAGTTGCCTGAGCGTCTGGGTCAGATTGGCGACCATCGCCACCGGTACCGTTTCGATTGCGCCGGTGGATACTTTGGCGACCGTCGAGTTCAGCGATACCGAGCGGTTCTTGCGCAGGATCACGCCGTCAGCGCCGACCGCGTCGCAGGTCCGCAGCACCGCTCCCAGATTGTGCGGATCTTCCAGCTCGTCCAGAACGACGATCGTGCCCAGCTTGCCGCTTGGAATGCGGTTCAGCATTTCGTCCACGCTGACTGTTTTGTAATCCTCGCAATACAGCGCGATCCCCTGATGGTGCGTATCCATGCAGCACTTATCCAATTCCCGGCGGCTGACCCGCTGAACAGGGATTCTGCGGCTTTTCAATAACGCTTCCGCTTCCGGAAACTTCGTCCCTTCAGCGACGAGCGCTTTTTCAATTTTTTTCTTGCTTTTCAGGATCTGCATTGCTGCGTTTTTCCCATAAATCCATTGTGCCATGATTTTTTTACCTAACCTTTCATAATAAAAGCCTTATATAAAGGCTTTTGCTTAACTATTTATAATACACAAAGCTGCCAAAATCAACATAATTAGCGACAATCTAGTGACAAATATTAACAGTTTATATAATAAGGATAGAACTTTATACTTTATTTATATGAAGGACAAATGGAAGATTGAGCAACACCGGCAGCGGAAACTTGCAGCCGCCAGATTAAAAAAAGAACGGCTTAAACGCGATTACACAGAACGTAAGTCAGATCACGATTACTGGCATTATAAGCATCGCCACCCGGGGATAGTGATCCACGATTTGACTGGATTTGTTTTTGGTGATCTAACCGTAGTCAAAAGGATAAAGTCATACGTATCCCCTGAGGGCAAAAAGCTGAGCCGGTATCTATGCCGATGCAGCTGTGGGGATATGATCAAGGTGTATGGATTTGAGCTTACCGGCAAAAGAGTAACGTCTTGCGGTTGTGACATACAGCCAAAGCAAAAGTTTAAGTGCAACGAGGATCGTAAGATGCTTGATGAAGTTGAGTGGCTCTATCGCGTATTAAGCAAGACAAAATAAAAACCCCCACTTTCCATGAAGGAAGGCGGGGTGGGTATTCGGTCTTACTTTAGCTTGGCACTCTGTTTGATTACTGCTTTTTTTGTTCCGGTAATAACTTCTTTCCTCCATTTGATTGGTGTAATATCTTTTAAAGATACTTTGGTTGCTGTCACAGGTCGCTCCCTTGTGAAAAAGGAGCTTGGTATACGTAACATACCAAATCCTCCCTTGCATTTTAATCCATGCAGCTCTTGAGCAGTACGGCTTATTGTCATTATACACTAAGTTTGACATAAAAAATCCCCACCCTCCGGCATTGGAAGGTGGGGTATTTGCTATTTAAGTGGTAGCTGTTTGACTTTTTCCAGCGCTGTTTTAACGGTGCCGTTGCCACCCAGCGCCTTATAAGGCTTGTTGAGCTCCTCCAGCTCATCAAGATCATCTGTGGTTACATGGCCACGCTGGATAATATAGGTACACTTTTGTATGAGCCGATCATGGAGCACTGCCTGAACACCAAACTTCATATTTTGATTATCGGCCAATACTTTTTTAAAGTTTTTTTGGATCGTTTTGTATAGCATCGCAAGGATGCCGACAATACAAGTCCAGCCAAACTCCATGATGTGCGTAGAGATAAACTCAAGCATTGCGATTACTCCTTATCAGGCTTGTCCTGCTTAGCAAAATAAAAGGTTACGATCATCGTAACCAGCGGAACAAACTGCTCTGCAGATACCATCTTGGCAAAAAATCCGGCAACCATTGCGGCCACCATGATAATGGAGATGATCGATTTCAGATCGACCAGCTTGGAGATTCTTTTCTTGATGTCTTCCATGATTTATTCCTCCTCTAGTCCTTCAGGACTGTAATCCCATAATTTACTGCGCTGTCATGCTCGATCCGGCAACCCCGGGCATCCTGCCAGCCTGGCGCAAAATAGGCGCAGTCTGCATCCGCCAGCATCCATAATGACTTAGCTAGGTATTGCAATGGTTTTGAGCACTCCCCAAAATCATCAAAGTAGGTGTCCAAGACTTCGTGATCTCCGATCATGTTCCGGATTTCTTCAGTGATTCGATTTCGTTCCGTCAGAATTTCTTCAGATGTTTTACCCCGCATCGGCTGGCTGATAAATACTTTTTTCATTCACTTAGTCCTCCTTCTCGTCTATTTGCGAGTAATCGCCGTCAACTTGGCTATACCCGATGATCTTATCCTTACCTAGTGGCATGTAGGACACAAACGCCCACTGGTATCCGTCCTTTTGCCTACCTGGCAGCATGTCCAGGATGTCGATCTGCTCGCCCTGCGGTACCGTGTAAAGGATCTTGTCGCCCATCACAGCATTGCGGATCCGCAGCGATCCCTTGTCTGTGATCAGCACCATGCCGTCACCAGCTGCATCCGGCTGATGATCAGGCTTTGTGTCTGGCTCTGGATCCGGCGCCGGCGTAGCTTTTTTACGACGATAAATGATAATGTCATTTTTGACCGCTCTAGTGGTATTGGTCTTAATTGACCCACAGTAAGACAGGTACCGGCTACCTCCACCGTCCAGGCAGACCGCTGCGGTTAACCCTAGGTGATCCGCCAGTGCTGGAAGCTGGCTGCCGGTTAATCCAGACTTGCCGCTTACGCCTGGCACAGATACCATCACATACTGACCATTTGCAGCCTGCCCGATGATCGTGCGCCCGGACTTATTGCTGTAAATGTAGTCACGCTGCGAATTAAACTCTGATCCCGCTGTCCATCGTTGTCCATTAAGCTTAACACCAAAGGCTGCGGTCACAGCTCCTCGGAGCTGACCAGCTGCAGCTAAAACCTTGATCTCTGCCTGAGTACCGATAACCATCTCGCCAGAGTGGTAAAAACCTATGGCTGCGCAGCTATCAAACCGGGTATCCCAAAGCTGTGTAACATTGCCCATCAGCACCTCGATACCACTTGCCATCCAATTGCCATTACTAGGCTCTTTGTAAAAGATGCCGCCGTTGGTATGACCGCAGGACTGCCAGCCGGCTGCCTCCAGCTCTGGATCATCAATAGATTGAGATCGCTGTACTGCGTTAGAGCCAAACGGCTTGCCTACGACTGTACCCTTATACTCATAGTCAGGATCCAGCCCCATACGTGCGATCTGGATTGTTAGGCCGTTGTAGACCTCTGTTTTGTAACTGTCTTTAATACCCATACCATCATCCTCCTTCTGATACATTAAAAAAGGACACCTGAGCCAGTGTGTCCATGTCCCGCGGTACATTGCCGCGGTTTTATTCCTAAATTGTGACTTGACGACGCAGCCACCAACGGATCCCCAGCGTTTTGCCGTGGCCTCGATGACCTGCCCATCACCAATGTAGATCCCGATGTGCCCAGGCTGCCAGACCAGCAGCCCCGGGATGTCCGGGATCGTGCTGATTGGACCCTTATCGGTTGCCCGGGAGTACATCTGATCAGCGTTGATGTCCGGTGCCGTCTTGCCATAATAACCGGTATTGCCCGGACCGTAATCATGCCATAAAAAGCACTTGATCAATCCCACACAGTCAAACACTCGGCGGCCCGATGAGTCATATCTACCGATCCCGCCGAGCTGGTAGATGGTTTTGCGGTTAAGCTGCTGCTCAGCCCACAAGCAGAGTTCAGCAGCTGAGGTGTAATCGTACATAAGCATCACTCCTTTCCGTATTAAACGATCACTGTCCCCTTTGT
>NZ_JADNEM010000047.1:0-16149 GCF_015552275.1 Holdemania sp. 1001302B_160321_E10
CTCTGCCCTCCTTAATTCTGATTCATCAAGATCTTCTTCGGATTGAACCGCATGATCATAAACGACGGAATCAGGATTGAGATGAAGACGACGCCAATGCCCAGAATATAGATTTCTCCAATGATCATCGGATTGATCTGCACGTTGTATTCTTCTAACAGATCATCCTGAGTGATCTCGGTGAAGTAATTGGTCTCGCCATAATAGAAGTTATTGTTGTTGTCATTCTCATCCGCATATTTGTTTTCCGTATCGACCTGATAGTTCAGCACCATCTTGCCAACCTGTTTGGCGACTAACGAACCGCTGACGACTGACAGGGTGAAGCCGATCAGCGCGACGATGATCAGTTCGACGAAGAACTGCGCCACGATTTTCATCTTGGATACGCCGATCGAAAGCAGCACGCCGATTTCATACTCCCGCGTTTTCAGCGTTAAGGCTGTGACGAGGGTGATGATGACGACGGCGTTGATCACGACGATCCAGACGATGATGTTGGAGAACAGCGACAGCGTATCCAGCGGCCGCGCCAGTTTCTTAAACGTATCGTTATTGGCGTTCAGAATGACATAATTGCCGGTCTGATCCTGATAATCCTCAACAAATTGATCGACCTGCAGCGGATCCTCTAAAAGATAAACGGCTTTGGAAGCCATGCCGTAATCTTCCTTCGCCATGATGTCTTCCTCTTTATAATATTCCGGCGTCGTCGTCATATAATAACGATACGATTTAACGTAGAAATCATAATATTTGTCGGAAGCGGTCGTCGCTGGCATCAACAGCGTGTTCTGCGGCGATTCATAACGGGCCATCCATTTATATTCGTCAGAATTCGGATCCAGCTGTTCGTTGCTTTTATAGATGCCGATGATTTCCAGAGAAAGAAGCAGATCCTCCTCGGTAATTCCCGAGCCTTCCATCTGCTCGATCTGCGAAGAATCAGTGATGTTGACGCTGATCGTGTCGCCGACGTGCAGGTTGTTCAGCTCTGCCAGTTCCTGCGGAACGCAGACGACGGCAGCGGAATTGTCAATCTCTTCCTGGGTGTAGAAACGCCCTTCCAGCATCTCATAGGTACCGTCCTGGAATTCGATCATATCCGGATAGCGATTGGTCTGCACGCGCAGATCCGCCGGCTTCCAACTATAAGACATCACAGAAACAGTGCCGTCGACTTCCGACTCTGTGTTTTCCTGCGGCTTGTAATTACTGTCAAACTCATTATTCAGCGGAACCGATTCGAAATCTTGGGAATACATCTGCTGAGTAGAGATGAAGTTGACCGCCTTGACCCGGCTGTCCGCTTTCAATTTTTCAATCTTATCCATCGTTAACCGCGGCGGATTTTTATAAAATGCTTCACGTTCATCGTCATCGGTGATCTTATCCGCGTCGTTGTAATAGGCCGTATAATCCAATTCCAGCGAAACGACCGCCCGCATTTTCTGGCGGGTCAGAATCTTTGCATTTTCAGCCGCGTTATTGATCCCCAGTCCAATGATGACCAGATTGCCAATCAGGAAAAAGGTTACGGCCAGAAGAACCGATTTGGAAATCTTCCGGGTCACATTCTTAAGCGCTCGATTGAAAAAATTCATAATTCTCATTCTTCCCTTCTGAGGTTAAAATTCAGACTGTCAACAGTTCAGAGACACAGTCCTCCGCTTTATTCAGCGGCCGGGCTGCCCTCATTGCCGTTCTGATTTTCGTCATTCTTGTCCGGATTATTTAATTTATCCGGGTTATAGAATACTTCTATGCTTAAAGCGTCGCCAGCTTTCACAGTTGTATTCGGATCTACCGGCTCTCCGCCTTTTTTCACACTAATCTGTCCGTCTTCTTTGCCTGTACCTGCTGAATCATTTGTTGACACGTAAGTGAAGCTGCAAGCCAATTTATTCTCATCGCAGAACGACTTCATCGCGGCCTCCGAGCCCAGCGGCGTCAGGCCGATCTGAACCTCTTTCGGTTCCTCCGGCTTCGGCGTACAGCCGCCGGTGGATTTCTTATATCCGATCTTCGCATTCAGCGGCAATGGCCGGTCGCAGCCGTGCGGCAGATCTGTTCCATCATTAGCCATGCAGTGATAGCTGATGATCTGGCCCGGTGTCGGATATTCATCCGAGCACTCTTCGCCGTCCCATGCGCCTGCCGTGATGCTGGCGCCGCGATAATTGACATCGTCAACCCACGCGTTCAACGCCAGGTAATCCTTGCCCAGATATTCGCGGCTGTTGGTCTGCAGCTGCGGCATATACAGGGAAATTGTCAGTTCCAGAACCGTACCGGAATCGACCTGGCTGCCCGCCTTAATCGACTGCGAGATGACGCTGCCGGCCGGCGCATCGCTGTAAACTTCTTTCTTCACGATCGAAACCGCGTTTTCCTTGTTCGCGGCCCAGGCTTCCAGCTGATCCTTCGTATAACCGACTAATTGCGGAACCTTGACGGCTTTTCCCTTGGAAACGGTCAAGGTCAGCGTATCGCCCTGCTTCATCGTTTTACCGGATTCGATCGACTGGGAAACGATCAGTCCGGTCGCGATCGTATCATGGTAAACCTCGACGATCTCCAGCTCGACCTTCTTGCTTTTCGCCCAGGCTTCAGCGCTGGACACTTCCTTCTTCACGAAGTCGTCGACGGTAACCTCACCCGCCGGCTGCGGTCCCTTGGATACGCTGATCGTCAGATTGGTGCCGCGCGTGAAGTTGTTTTCATTCACGGATTTCAGATCGAAAGAAATAACCTGATCCTTTTCCACCGTGTCGCTGTAAACGGTATTCACCTTCACCTTCGACAGCTTGTTCTTGCTGATCCAGTCGTTGATCTCGCTGAGCGTCATGTTCTTGATATCCGGGAATTCGATCTTCTCATCGGGATCGGCGCCCTTGGACACCTCAAAAATCAACGTTGAATCCTTTTTGATCTTGCTGCCTTCTTTTTTATTCTGGGAAATGATCTGATCGGCGTCATAATCCATGGAATATACCTGATTCATGACGATATTCTTGGTGTCGATGCCGTTTTCCTTCGCCCAGATTCCAACGTCGTTGGTCGTCTTGCCGACGAAGTTCTCAACCTTGATCTTCGGGGCAAAAAACAGGAAATACACGCCGATGATCGCGATGATCAAAGCCGCGGCTGCGCCGATCATGATCTTCGGATCCACGCTGCGCTTCGGCTTGACGATGCGTTCCACTTTTTCTTCTTTGAAGCTGTCCGGCTTTTTCTCAATCTCGGAGGCCAGGGAGCTTAAATAATCTTTTTTTGGTTCTGCCATTACGGTTCTCCTCTCCTTTTTCTTTCCATAATCCAAACAGTGTCTGATAACCTTATTTATTATAACATAGCGGATTTCGCATTTTCTTAAATCTTTATGACAACCGTAAACGTGGCGGAAAAAGAAAGGTTTTCTTACCAATACCATGTTTGAAAGAGCCTGTCGCAAAAGAGCCAAAAGAAAACGCCGCAGCCGGCATTTCATCGCCAGCGCAGCGTCTTTGTTTTATTTAGTTGAAGTAAACCTTGTCCAGGAAAGCGTTCAGATCCGAGCGCAGCTGCTCGATTTCTTCCCCATAGTTTTCCGATTCATTGCCCGGGGTGCGGTCGTTGACAAACCGGCCGTAGTTAGTCGTGCCCCAGAAGGCTGAGGTATCGTCGTCGAAGACCTTGAAGGCGTTCATGTAAGTATCCCATTTTTCATCTTCAATGCCGACGCCGTCGCCGATATAACCACGTCCGCCGCCGAGGTAGCCGCAGTTCATGATCGTGAAGTAGCTCTTGTCTTTTAACAGACCTTCCAGACCGTTTGCACCGTCCTGATAAGCAAATTTCTTCGCGAAGACTTTTTCTTTATATCCTTTGACGATGGTGATTTCAGAATCATGCCAGTTCGGATAGACGAAGATCAGATGATCGGCCTGGCTGACCAGATCCTGTTCCTTTTTGATATCTGCCGACGGTTCACCCTGACCGTCCTTGGCGTAATAGAAATCCGCCGCGGAAAGAACCGGATTGAAGTTCATCGTATACAGATCGCGCATTTCCACTTCCATGCCCTGTTCTTCCATGTGCTTCATCGCTGTGCGGGCCATATCCCACAGCACGCTGTTGTGACGCGGATCGCCGATGACAAACAGCGCTTTTTCCTTATCGCTGTCCGTGAATCCAGCCGGCGTATAATCCTGAATGTAAGCTTCCTGAACGATGGAAGCGGAAGTGACCGAATCGACAGTCGGACCGGTAAAAGAATCGGTCTTGGCCGTGCTTTCCGGCGTCGTTGTGGTTTCCGGCGTGGTTTCCGGCGTTGGAGTGGCTTGTGGCGTCTGAGCGGCGCAGCCCGCCAGCATCAGAACCGCAGTCAAAATGAGAATCAGTTTTTTCATGCTTTCCTCCTTGCGTTTTCCGAGTTTTGTGAGCAGGATCGACCAAAAGCTCAGTTTCCGAGTTTTGTGAGCAGGAAAAACTAAAAGCTCAGTTTTCGAGTTTAACGAGCAAGAAAGAACTAAAGCTCTGCCGGAGAATTTCCGGCTTCCGGGATCTATTGTAGCACAAATTTCGACGATGTCCAAGCTCTCACAAAGCAATAAACCGGCGAAAACGCCGGTTTATATCCCATTTTAACAGTTTACAGCGCGGCCTTGAGTTCCAGAAGCATGTCGCGCAGCTCGGCAGCACGCTCGAAATCGAGCACCCGGGCGGCGTCTTTCATCTCCTTCTCAAGATTGTCGATCAGCTTCTGTTGTTCTTTCTTGCCCAGCTTGGATTTCTTCTTCATGTAGCGGGCGGCCATTTCCTGCGTTTCCTTGCCGTGGATCGCTTCGCCGATGTCCTTGACGATCGTCGTCGGCGTGATGTGATGTTCTTCGTTGTAAGCGATCTGAATCGCGCGGCGGCGGTTGGTTTCTTCAATCGCTTTCTTCATCGAATCGGTCATCTTATCGCCGTACATGATGACGCGGCCATGCGCGTTTCGGGCAGCGCGGCCGATCGTCTGGATCAGCGAGCGTTCCGATCGCAGGAACCCTTCCTTGTCAGCGTCCAGTATTGCGACCAGCGATACTTCCGGAATATCAATGCCCTCGCGAAGCAGGTTGATGCCGACCAGCACGTCGTATTTGCCCCGGCGCAGGTCGCGGATCGTTTCCGTGCGCTCCAGCGTCAGTGTTTCATGATGCAGATAGGCAACCTTCAGATCATTCTTTTTCAGATAATCCGTCAGGTCTTCCGCCATCTTGACGGTCAAGGTCGTGATCAGCACGCGCTCGTTGGCCGCGATGCAGTGATGGATTTCATCCAGCAGATCGTCGATCTGACCGCGTGTCGGCCGCACTGTGATTTCCGGGTCCAGCAGGCCGGTCGGACGGATGATCTGTTCGACGACCTCGCCGTGGACTTTTTCCAGCTCGTAATTGCCCGGCGTTGCGGAAACATAAATTGCCTGATTAACGAGTGTTTCAAATTCTTCAAAACGCATCGGCCGGTTATCCAGCGCGCTCGGCAGGCGGAACCCGTATTCCACCAAGGTTTCCTTGCGCGCCCGGTCACCGTTATACATGCCGCGGATCTGCGGCAGCGACACATGCGACTCGTCGACGACCAGTAAGAAGTCCTTCGGGAAATAGTCGAACAGGTTCCACGGCCGCTGCCCCGCGGACCGGCCGTCGATATGCGAGGAATAATTCTCGATCCCCGGGCAGACGCCGAATTCCCGCAGCGCTTCCAGATCGTAGCGGCAGCGTTGTTCCAGCCGCTGTTTCTCGACCAGCTTGCCCTGCCGGTCCAATTCGGCCAAGCGCAGCTCCAGTTCTTCCTCAATTTCCTGACAGGCCCGTTCAATCTGATCCTTCGGCCGGGCATAGCCGCTGGCCGGGAAGACGTTGTAAACCGTGTACGCGTTCTGCAGCTTGCCGGTCAGCGGATCGACTTCGCAGATACGTTCGATCTCGTCGTCAAACATTTCAATCCGAAGCATGAACGCGTCAGTATGGCCCATGTTGACCTCGATCGTATCGCCCCGCACGCGGAACGTCCCGCGCGCCCGGTCCATATCGTTGCGCTTGTACTGACGGTCGACCAGCTTGCGCAGAAGATCGTTGCGGTCGATGTGATCGCCGACGCGGATCGTGAAGAACATGTCGCGGTACTGATTCGGATCGGACGCCGCATAGATGCAGGCGACGGAGGCGACGATGATCGTGTCGCGCCGTTCCAGTACGGAGTTGACGGCCGCCATCCGAAGCATGTCCAGCTCGTCGTTGGTCATCGCGTTCTTTTCAATATACGTATCCGTCTTGGGCATGTACGCTTCCGGCTGGTAGTAATCGAAATTGGAAACAAAGTATTCCACACGGTTGTGCGGAAACAATTCCTTGAATTCGGAATACAGCTGGCCGGCCAGCGTCTTGTTATGGGCGAACACCAGCGTCGGCCGGTTGACGCGCTCGATCACATTGCCGATCGTAAACGTCTTGCCCGTTCCGGTCGCGCCCAGTAATACCTGTTCTTTCTTACCGGCCTGTAAGCCGGCGACCAGCTTGTCAATCGCACGGGGCTGATCACCGGTCGGCTTGTATTTGGAAACGAGCTGAAAATGTTCATTCGCCATTGAGGATGCTCACCGCCTTCTGCAGCTGATTGTCGACGCTTTTATCCATCGACCAGCGATAGCGGACGCCCGAAACCAGCGACTGCAGCGTGGCGGCGTCCAGCACCCCGCTTGCCTCTAAATTATGCTCCGTCTGATACCGGCGCAGCGCCTGCGCCGTCGAAGTGTCGAAATAGCCGTCGCTGCGGCCGACCGGATAGTCCAGGAAAGCAAGCGCCTTCTGCGCCGAAGCAACATGCTCGCTGACCTGATCGAGCGTATAACTTTCGTCCTCTTCCATCATAAAGGAAGCCGTCGTCGTCTGCAGCACCGGCGGCAGCTCGACGATCTGATCCGGCGTGATGCCGACGCCGTTGATCCATTCTTCGTTCGGCGAGAGCCAGCGGGAGTTCGTGTATTTCAGCACTGAACCGTCGGCGAACGGCCGCTGCACCTGCACGCTGCCCTTGCCGTAGCTCTGCGTGCCAACCAGCGTCACGTCATCGCGCTGTTCCTTCAGCGCCAGCGTCAGCACCTCCGAAGCGCTGGCGGTATCGCCGTTGATCAGGATCACAATCCCTTGAATATTTTCAAACTGTCCGGCCGTCGTATGACTTTCCACCCGCCGGCCGTCCTTGTATTCCTGTGTCATGATCAGCGTGTCCTCCGGCAGAAACAGGCTGGATACGCTGACCAGCGCGTCCAGATAGCCGCCGCCGTTGTCGCGCAGATCAATGATCAGCCGCTCCAATCCCTGCTCGCTCATCATGCTTAAATACCGCTCGCATTCCACGCCGGTCGTCGAGCCGAACGAAATGATTTCCAGATAGCCCAGCGATCCATCGAGCATTTCACCATAGACCGTGTTGTTGACCTCACCGCGGGTGATCGTCATCGTCACCGGTTCGTTGTCGCGCAGCACTTCCAGCTCAACCTGCGTCCCAGCCTCGCCGCGCACCAGATCCGCGACGTCATCGCTCGGCAAATCGGTCAGATCCTGGCCGTCGGCCTTCATCAGGATATCGCCAACCTGCACGCCGGCGTGATAGGCCGGGGAATCAGCGAACACGCGGGTCACGATCTTCGGTCCGGACGCGTTGTACTGAATGCCGATGCCGACGAAGTTGTTGTCGATCGCGGTGGAAAACGCCAGCGTCTGTTCCGCCGACATGTAGGTGGTATGCGGATCCAGCGCTGAGCTGCTCATGCCGTAAAGCGCGCTGTCGATCAGATCCTGTTCCAGATTTTCGTCGTCCTTGCCGAAATACCATTCATTTTTCATGATGCTGTAAATCGAATCCAGCTTGCCCTGGGCAAACTTGTCTTGATTGACCGTGCCGCCGACACCGGCGGAAGAACGAACCGGATGAAGCGTGCCGCCTAACAAAAAGCCGACGATAAAAACGACCGCCAGCGAGGCGATCATCAGCGCCGTGACCTGCTTGCGCCGCTGACGCTCGCGCATCTCATCCGGCCACAGGTGGCGTTCTAATTTAATCTTCACTGTTTTCTTTTCATTTTCACTCATTCGGGTCACCTCAGTTTTTTTATTGTACCACAGTTTGTCGTTTTGGCCTGACCTCTCTGTTATTTTGAACAGATTTTCATCTTCCAACCGGAAATCGGCTTTAACTTTTTTCAAGTTTTAGTATAGCACAGAGATCGCCCTTTGCCTAGCGTTTCACCCGCAGCGTCCAGTCTGCGAAGACAGCCTCTTTCCCTTCGAATCATTCGGATGACCGGCAGATTTCAGTCTGATCGTGATATAATCAAAGGCAGGAGGAACAACGAATATGTTTAAACAATGTGTCATCGTCGAACCCGTCGGGATGAACGAGAACGCGCAGGCACGGCTGCGCCGGCTGGCGGAGGAAGTCATCGAATATCCAAACTCCCCGGCCAGTGAAGCAGAACTGATAAAGCGGATCGGACAGGCGGACTGCGTGCTGGTCAGCTGGCGGACGGAAATTCCCGCTTCGGTGCTGCGCCAGTGTCCTTCGATCGTCTACATCGGAATGTGCTGCAGCCTGTATTCGGAAGCGAGCGCCAACGTCGATATCGCCGCGGCACGGGAATTGGGCATCACGGTAACGGGCATCCGCGACTATGGCGACGAAGGGGTTGTCGAATATGTATTATACGAGCTGATCGGCTTTCTTAACGGTTACCGCCAGCCGTCGTTCAAGCCGGTTCCACTGGAGCTGACGGATCTGAAGGTTGGCATTCTCGGCATGGGAACCACGGGCCAGATTATCGCCCGGGGATTGATGCATTTCGGCTCGCGGATTCAGTATTACAGCCGGACGCGCAAGCCGGAATGTGAAGCGGAAGGAATGGAATATCAGCCGTTGGACGTACTGCTGCGGCAGAACGACGTGATCTGCGAATGTCTGAATAAAAACGCGATCGTGATGGGGCCGGAACAGTTCCGGTTGTTGGGAGATCATAAAATTGTCTTCAACACGTCGATCGGTCCGGGCCACGACGTCGAAGCGCTGAAAGCCTGGCTGGCGCTGCCGGATACACATTTCTTCTGCGACAGCGAACGGGCATTGGGCGATGAAGCGCTGCTCGATCATCCGCGGGTGCGCTGCTTACGGACTTCGGCTGGCAATTCGGTGCAGTGCATCGACCGGCTGGGACAGAAGGTGCTGGCCAACATGGAAAATTTCCTGAATCAGCGAAACGGTTAATCTCCCCCTGATTTAAACAGGACAAAAACCAGAGTGAACTTCCGTTCAGCTCTGGTTTTTTTATCGTCTCATTTTTTGAATTTAAATTGAAAACTTCGTCGCCAGCGTTTTCATTGCCCCCGTTTTATGCGCCGGCCCCGGCCTCCAACAGCCGCTCGACCATTTCCGTATAGCCTCCCTGAATCGCGTAATCCAGGGCGCTTTTCTGATTTTGATCGCATTGATTCACGTCGGCCCCAGCTTCGATCAGTTTGCGCGCGCAGTCCAGATTGCCGTTTTTGGCGGCCAGGATCAGCGGCGACTGTCCCGCCTGATCGACGCCGTTCAATTCCGCGCCAGCTTCGATCAACAACGTCGTTAACGGCGCGTTGTTTCGATAAGCCGCCAGATGGAGCGGCGTGCTGCCGCGGTTGGAGCGCAGATTCACGTCCGCCTGAGCCTGAATCAACAGCTGGGCGATCATTAAATTATTAGTTCCCGCCGCTAAAAGCAACGGCGTTTCATGACGGTCGTTGACCTCGTTGAGCCATTGGGGATGCTTTTGTATTAACGTCCTGACGAGCTCGCCTTGTCCGCTGAGACAGGCGATATGCAAGGGGGTGTTGCCCTCACCATCCTTCTGGCTGTCGCTGGCTTCCCACAGTTCGCTCGCTTTCAAGCCGTTGGCCGCGGCATAATCGGCGGCGCTGTGACCGGCATTATCCTTCGTTTCCGGGTTCGCGCCCTGACTGATCAGAAACTTGGCGGCTTCCACTTTTTTATAACTGATCGCACTCATCAGCGGCGTAACGCCCTGATCGTCGCTCACCTCAGCCGGACAGCTTTCCAACAACAGGCCCATGATTTCCCGGTTTCCCACGGCGGCCGCCTGATGCAGCGGCGTAACGCTGTGATTATCCGCCAGCGTCGTGTCCGCGCCCCGCTTTAACAAGGCGATCACGACGTCCCGCTGCGCTTGCGCGCAGGCATAAAACAGCGCGGTCCGGCCTTGCCTGTCGCGTTCGTTAACGTCAAGGTCCGGTTTTTTTAAGAGCGCCAGCGCTACGCCCTTCTGGCCGGTGCGGCAGGCTTTAATTAAGAGTTCAGCCACATTCTCCCTCCTTTTTCAGCAATAAATTGACAACCAGCTCAAATTCATTTTCCACGGCGATTTCCAACGCCGTCATCGACTTGTTATTGACGAGTGATAAATTAATGTCCGGCGCTTGCAGCAGCTGGGTGACCAGCGCCGCCGCGCCGGAAGGATCGACACGGTCGCGGGCGCGGATCAGCATCGTTTCCACCGGCGTTTCGCCGATCAGCTTCCGGCCGCAGGCGATCATCAGAGCGGTATTGCCTTCGTTGTCCTGCGCATTGACGTCGCAGCACTCAAGAATCATGGAAATCAAGTTCTCCGCTTCCGCGCATGGGTGTTCCGCCAGATAATGCAGTGGCTGACGGCCGTCGGCGCTTCGCTGACGCCAGACGTCGCGGCTGATCATCATTTCCAGCAGAACCTCCTGGAATTTCCGGTCTTCCACCCACCAGCCGGCGTCGATATGGCCGCACAGCACGTGCACCGGCATTTCGCCCTTTTCCGTTACCGGCTGATCCAGCATCGTCAGCTGCCGGGTTAAGCCGCGGAACATCTTTTTGATCGAACGGATCGTTACCGGATGCGTGATCCGCGTCGGGGATTTCAGAGCGATTAGAAACTGGTAAAGCGCGCAGTTTTCCACTTTACCTTCAAACGCCAGCGGCTCAGCGCCGGCTTCCAGCAACAGACTTACCGCTTCTTCGTTGAGAAACCGGCAGGCCAGCGCCAGCGCGGTCATCCCCTGTTCTTCGCCCTCGTCCAGCGCCGCGTCCAAATCGACAGGCTGGCTGATCCAATAGCGCAGGCTGTCCTGATCGTTCTGGCGGGCGGCTTCAAACAGCGTCAAGCCGCCGCTGGCTTCCGCCTGTCCGCTTAACAAGGCCGCTACCGCTTTGCCGCCAAACTGTACGGCCAGCTGCCGCGGCGTCAGACCGCTGTTATTTTTCTGATCAGGATCCTGTCCCAGTTCGAGCAGGATTTCCACAATCCGCACGTAAGGCTGTTCCAGCCGGACATGGGCTTCGCCTCGCGCAGAGTCGATCAGATTCAGACTCCGGCATACAAGATGCAGCGTTGTATCGCCGTCGGACAGCACGATCGCCGCAGGATGCAGATGGAAAAGAAGCAGCGCTTCAAAGATCGGGACGTTGACGCGCTGGGCAGCCAGCTGATAAAACGTCAGTCCGGATTCGTCACGTTTTTCTTTCGGACAGCCGGCTTTCAGCAGACGGACGCAGCATTCGGTTACCAACCCGGGGTATTCACCAAAATCCCGGAACCGGACCAGACTGTGCAGCGCGGTCCATCCGTAACGATTCACCGCGAACGGATCGCAGCCGCGGATCAACAATTCCTGAATCATTTTCTCATCCGCCTGCTCCGCCGCCAAATGCAGCGCGGTATTGCCGGCGTCGTCGGTTTCGTCCGGATCGATCTCGTCGAGAAGCAAGGTCAGCCGCGTCCGGTTATTCTCCGCCAGCGCCGCTTTGAATTGTTGTAGCATAGGGTTAATCCGTCAGTTCGCTGATCCACGCGCACTGCGCCCAGACGCCCGGCTGACCGTCCTCGTCTTCATCCAGCAGCTCCGTCAAAAGCTCGATGCCTTCCTCAAAGCGCTCGCTGATCCCTTCCTCGCCGTCAAACGCCGCGATCCAGAACAACGAACCAAAGACATACGACAAGCCGAACTCCGTCCAGGAATCAAAGACTTCGATCATTTTCTCAGCGATCTGATCCAGCCAGGCCCAGCTGTCCTCCTCATTGATGTAACCGACCGTATAGCCCCAGCGGACAACCGTCGCCGCCCGGCCGTAATCCCAGCCCAGAATATAATTTTCCGGCAGCTTGTCCTTGAAATACTGCGCCAGCTTCCAGCATGGCAACACGGATTCCAGTTCATCCTCATCCTCGGGATCGTCCATCAGTTCCTGCGGATCCGCCGCGGCCTGATACCGTGAATATTTCGCCTGATGCCCGGCCCTCGTCAGCTCGCGCAGCTTCTCCGTCAGCTCCGCCGAATTCGTGATTCCCCAGCTGCTTTGCAGCATATCCTTGATCTGATCAATAAACTCCGGCTCCTGCTCCATCGCCAAGCCGTCCATTTCATGAGCGTTTTTTAAGCTCATGTAGGCAGTAAGCAAGATTTCAAACGTGCGGAAGGTTTCATGGCTGCGCGAAAGCGTTACGCCCGGTTCTTTTTCCAGAACCCGCAGACTCTGGATCTTCTCATTGATTGATTCCAGATCATATTCCGGATCGTCGCCGCCCAGGAACATCCGCGTGAGCTCTTCCGGATCACCGCCGAACAAATCCGCAAAATCGCCCATGGAATCCGTCAGCCCGGCCAGCGGATTTTCTCCGTCTGCCATGGACGCGCTCAAATTCTGGATCATCGCTTCCGTCTGGGCCTGGATCTGGCTTTCCGTCTGATTCATCATCGCCGCAGCCGCGCCCATCGCTTCTTTCATGACCTGATCCATATCCATGTGCTGCATCATCGCTTCCTGCTGCTGCAGAATTGAAGCGGCGACTTCCTCGCTGGATTTGCCGGAAAACATCGTTTCCATCATTTTTTCATATTCTTCCTGAACTTTTTTGTAGTCGTCTGCCATTCTGAACTACCTCCTGTTTTCTAACTTTATTATCCGATCTGTTCCGAAGGAGATCAATGTTTTTCCTGCTTTTTTTGCGAATCGTAAGAATATAGAAAAGGGATGACCTGAAATTCAAAGCCGGGAAGAACGCAATCGGATCATCCTCGCCTCACAGGGACAAGTGTTCAGTGACAATATCAGCCGTATTTTCTGTTGAAAACCGGAACGACCGTTACCGATCATTAAATGTTAATCCTTTCTTTGATGCTTCCTAATTCACAGTATTGAGGTTCACCCTTATGAAATGCTTTGAAGTCAGTCGAAATCTCTCTGATTGAAAATGACTAATCTCTCTGATTGAACTCGTAAAATCGCTCTGATTGAAAACAATTAAACTCTCTGAATGGATTTATAAAATCTATCAGAATGATCGGCGCAGTTTGTATCGAAGGACAAAAAAAGTGTGGAAAAACCTGGACTGCTTCTCATCATTGCCGCAGTGAAATCTACCTTGGCGATTCCGCTGAACCTTTTCATAAACGAAAACTTACCGAACTGATCCTTAACTAAGTTCTTGAGGAAGAAACACTGCGATGAACCGTTAAAGTCATTGGCGCAAAATGAAAGCACAACGCAAAGATCCCTGTTTTCGTGATCCAATCCTATTTTTAACCTTTTTCAGAAGTCCGACAGGCTTTTCTTTGAAGTGCTTGAACGTCATGAACTGTTCAAGCGTTTTTTTATTCCTTTGAACGGCACTTTCCTAACAAAGAAAAACACCTGGGGACAGTGGCTGAATATCGTTTCAGTCATCCCTCCCGGGTGTTTTATTCTTCCTGGAAAGCAGGAAATTTCAATTTTCATGAGTAAGTGAACGAAAGCTTAGTTCTTCCGCATTTCAAATCCGGATTTAATACCCGAAGACCGTTTCCGGTTTAACCCGGCACGGCGCGCCGACGTTCGCGCACAGCCGGTTCAATCCGGCCGCGCCCCAGCCGGCGCCGAAGGCTAAATCGCCGCTCCAGCTGCTGGCATAGCTTTCCAGCGACATCGTACCGAGCTTAAACACCTCGATATGCACATGCGCGCCGGTGACGTTGCCGGACTTGCCGATCGCACCGATCTGGTCGCCGGCGTTGACGACGGTTCCGGTTTTTAACGGCGTCCTCGGACTCATATGCAGATACTTCACCGCATAGGTGACGTCGTTAATGCTCGTCAACAGGTACACCTGATTTCCACCGCCCCGGCTTCCGCCCTGAGCTTCGCCGCAGGAGTTGCCGATATAGCCGTCGTTGGAACAGCCGTCAGCACTGGCCAGCACTACGCCGTTGCCGGCCGCAAAGATCGGCGTGCCAACCCCAGCCGCGATATCCATACCCAGATGAACGCCGCCATTGACGTTCAGGCCGTAATGCCAGGTTCCCGCGGACAACCGGCCGCTGTTGGTCGGACGGGTGAAGCCGCTGGAGGTTACGATCGAATCCAGCCCCAGTGACTTGATCATCCCTTTTAATTCATTCAGGCTGCCGGAAATCTGATTTCCTTCGGCTTCCAGTTCAGCCGCCCGCTGTTCATATTCCTTCTGCGCCAGCTCGGCTGTCGCCTTTAAGCTGACAACCTGGCGTTTCTTGCTTTCAACGTCCGTCTTCGCCACTTCCAGTTCTTCTTTTTCAATGCTCAGCTGTTCCTTATCGGCGTTCAACTGATCCATTAACGTTTTCAGTTCCTCCAGCGATTTCTTGTCATAATTCATGATATCGTTGACGCCCTGAATCCGGCGCAGCAGTGAAGCGAAATCCTCTGCCCCCATTAAGAAATCCAGAAACTGGTTCGTGTGCATCGTCTGCTGGGAACGAACTAAACGCTGTTCCACCTTTTCCCGCAGCGCGTTGATCTCATTTTCTTTTTGGAGAATCTGTTCCTCCAGCGCCGCAATCGAATTTTCCTTTTCAGTGATCTGCGCGTTCAGCGTGTTGATCTGTCCCTGCAGCGAGGAAATCTGTGAATCATAATCCTTGATTTCCTGACCGACCTTCGCCAGATCCGCTTCAATTTCCTTCCGCTTCTTTTTAATTTCATTCAATTCATTCTGCAGCTCACTGTTGCGCTTAGCCGCATAATTCTGACATTCCGTCTTCTGTTCATCGGTCAGATTAGAACCGGAACACATCGTTAGGTAATAAACATCCTCGTCATCATCTGCCATGACGGGCAACACCATGCCTGTTAACAACAAGACACTTAATAGAATCAGTCCTACTTTTTTCATCGTTTCCACCTCAGATATTTCGTTACCGACATGAAGCTGCCGATCAACCCGACAACCATGCCGATCCCTAATAAGATCAGCGACAGCTGCAATACAAACGGATGCGGCGGCGTCATCTTGAACATCTCCGAAAACAGCACCCCGCCCAGCTTGTCATAAATAAAGATATAGCCAAAGATCGTAAACAAGATCGGAATGATCGCGCCCAGCGCTCCGATAATCATTCCTTCCACCACAAACGGCGCCCGGATAAAACCGTTCGTCGCACCCACGTCCCGCATGATCGCAATCTCATTGCTTCGTGCGTAAATTGTCAGCTTGATCGTGTTCGCAATGAGGAAAATCGCCAGCGCGCTTAAGCCCGCCACCAGAATCGCCCCGCCAAACCGCACGGAGTTCAGCGCTTGAACAAACATCAGCGCACTGTCCCCGCCGTAATTCACCGTTTCAATCCCTTCGATCGCCTGAATCTTTTCCGCCGTGTCCTTTAATGCGTCCCCGTCGTTCACTTCCACATAGAACGCATCGTGCAGCGGATTATCCTCCCGGTACGTTTCCAGCGCTTCTCTGGCGCTTTCATCCTCATACGTTTCCATCAGCTCGTCGAATTCCTGATCCTTGCTTGAGTATTCCACGCTGACCACATGTTCCAGATTCTTAATCGACGCCTGAATCATGTCCAGCTGTGCTTGTTCCTCATGGTCATAGGCTACAAACGCCGAGATCTTCACCGAGCCTTCGATGTTGTGGGTGACCTCCTGCATGTTGCCTGTCACAATCATAAAGATCGAGATAATCAGCAACGTGATCGTCACTGCCGAGGCGCTCGACACCGACATTGCCGCATGCCGGCCCACACCATAAAAACCCTCGCGGATATGCCGGAAGAATCGTCTAATCATGTTTGATATACCCTCCCTCGT
>NZ_JADNEM010000048.1:0-15985 GCF_015552275.1 Holdemania sp. 1001302B_160321_E10
TTTCAATATTTTATACTCATCTAATCTAATTCTATTTCGAGTAGGATACTTTATTCCTACTTCTATAATACGAAAAAGTGCCGCAAACTCCACCAAAAGTAACCGGCACTTATCTGTCCACCACTTCTCAAATAAGAGATAGTGTCTGACGGGTATCGCTTTCTCAAGCGTCCCTACACTTATAGTATATGCCATTCTTGAGTTATTTCAAGAACTTTTTATATCATTGGCGATGTTACAATTTCTTTCATGAAATGTCTGTCAAATAAACTTAAGATAAAAGTCCGATATCTATTCCAAAGTGAGTTTAACGAAGAAAAAATATGAATTTAACTTTTAAACACGCTCTGGGTAAAAAAGGAAATGTTGATCAACAAGAAAAAGAAATTCATGCAATCTGAATGTGGATTAGCGCTTAATACTTTGCTTAATCGCTGGTCATCCAATCTTCGTTTATCTTTCGTTGTTTCTTCAATTAAGCCTGTCCCTTTTGATGATTCAAAAAGGACGCTATTCGAACTCATTGAAAATACGGTATAATGAGGATAAATTTCAGGAGGAAATCCATGGTACATTTAGCGAGAGGTTCAGTCCGGATGATCTGTCTGGACTTAGATGGCACACTGTTTACGCCCCGCAAAGAGATCAGTGAGCGCAGCCGGAAAGCCATTAAGGGATGTCTGGATTCGGGGATGGAAGTCGTGCTGGTGACCGGGCGACCCTATTTGTTCGCAAAAGGGGTGGCGGCGTCAATCGATCCGCGCGTAGATGCGATCGGTTATGTCGGCAATTACCGCAGCATTCAAGGCGTGGCGCAGGGAACCCCGATTTCACAGGAAACGGCCTTGGAGATTCTGCGGCTGCTTCAGCGTGAGCATGTGTGGATGCAGGCGAAAACGTTTCATCATGTCTATGGGAATTCGCTGAATTTAATTCGTCCCGATTATCAGAAGGTTACGCGGCATAATCCGCCTGGGGAACAAATTGTAGTCTGTTCCTGGACGCAGCCGCTGCGGCAGATCCAGAGGTCGAAAGAGCCGGTATATAAAATCATCGCGCTGGGCGGATTTAAGATTAAAAAGCTTAACCGTCTGCTTGCGCCGATCCCGGATATTAAAGTTTACAGTTACGCGAAAACCAATTTGGAGATTACTTCAAATCAAAATGATAAAGGCACGGCGATCCGGGCGGCAGCGGCTCAGCTGGGAATTCCGTTGGAACAGGTGCTCGGTGTCGGTGACAGTCTGAATGATATTGAAATGTTTAATGTCTGCGGCATCAAAGCGGCAATGGGCAACGCGTCTTCCGCGTTGAAAGCCCAGGCGGATCTGATCGCGGACACCAACGCTCAGGAAGGTGTTGCCAAGCTGTTGGAATCGTTGCTTTAAGATTGGTTTTCCTGACGGAATAATAAAAAAGGAAAAAAGGGAGGAATGAGGATGAAGTTTTCACAATTAGCGGCCCAGCGGTATTCCGTCCGCCGTTTCGACAGCCGGCCGGTTGAGCAGGCCGTCTTAGATCAAATTTTGGAAACAGGCCGGTTAGCGCCAACCGCGAAAAACCTGCAGCCGCAGCGGATTTACGTCGTCCGCAGCGAAGTCCTGTTAGCGAAGCTCAGAGCGATCACGGCAATGACCTTTGACGCACCGCAGGTACTGATCATTTGCGCGGATCAGAGCGAAGCCTGGGTTAATCCGTTCAACGGCCGCAGTTCAGCGGAAATGGACGCGTCAATCGTTGCCGCACACATGATGCTGCAGATGCAGGAGCTGGGAATTGGCAGCACCTGGGTTTGTTGGTTCGACACGGAAAAGGTAAAGCAGACGCTGGCCCTGCCGGAAAGCGTTGAGCCGTATTGCCTGCTTCCCTTTGGCTATCCCGGCGCCGACTGCCGGCCATCCCGCCAACATGAGCAGCGCAAGCCGCTGGATCAGACAGTGCGGTATCTCTGACGGATTGTGTCCGCTTGCTTTCATTTTCGCCGCATTCATTTTGTTAGAAGACATTCAAAGCATTTCTTTGGATGTTTTTTTATCTTTGGGATAAAAGTTGATCTTTTTTATGGGTCTATTGTTGTAAACCTGACGTCATGCTATAATACAATCAAGAAAAGCAATGGATAGGATTTATAAAATTGAAGTGGGAGAATATGTATGAAATTCAGAGAATTACGAAGGTTTGTCTTTGGCTTTTGTTTGCTTGCCGGCTTCATGAGCTTGACTGGTTGTCACGCCGATCCGGCGAAAGGTTCGAATGAAAAATGGCTGAGTCAGGTGGATACGCAGGCGGTCATCGTCGGGGAAAATTATTACATGCCGGACTTTGATCAGAACCAGATTATGATCTGGAATTTTTCAGATCAGTCGCTGAGGCAATGGGATTTCTTTGAAGACGCTCAGATGCCGTCAGGGAAGATCCGGCGGATCACTTCGCCAGACGCCCGCCGGCTGGCCATTTGGACACAAAACGAAGAAGAGACTGCCGGCAGTTATGGGAAAAATCCAATGACCGTAAATCTCTGGAATCTGAAAGAGATGCGGTTGGAAAAAAAGATCATTGCGACTGAATCAGGACAGATGCAGGGGCAGGATCTATATTGGATTCAGGAGAATCAGCTGTGGCATCAGTCTGTGGATGAGGATTCGGCGGAAATGATCACCGATCTCAGCGCGGAAGTACAAGACGCGGACAGGATGTCGGTAGAAGCTATTCTTGAACATACCGTAATTGTCTCTGCGGATTATTCTATTGAGAAGTCTACGCGGACTTACTTTAAAATTGACCGGGGAGATAAAACATCAAGTTCCTTTGTAGTGGAGCCGGGAGAGTGGGGTGAATATTATTCCGTCGCCTATTTGATCGGTGCGGATGAAGAAAAACTCTATTTTCAAATCTACGGATCAATGAAAAACTATTACTTCTCAACGGATCATGATGGCAAAAACGCGGAGCTGATCCAGAGTACAAATGAAGGAACGCTCCTCCGCCCCCGTCCGGCGTTATCGCAGAAGGGGTTTTACACGATCGTCACCAATCGTGAAATCGGTAATTTTGATGAACCGCGGCAATGCCAGATCATCCGTCAGAATGGTTATGATAGGGAAAGTGTCGCTGCGCTGAAATGTCTGGAAGAACTACGCTGCACGCCAGTGGGCGGTTGGTTAAAAATTCAGGGATATTCCGGCGACGGCGTAAATCATGTTTTTCTTGTCCAGCCGCAAACCGGTAAAATGTTCACCGTCGTTGAGGCTAAAAACGAATACTATCAAAGTCGGGAAGACGCGGCGATGGAGGGGATCGGCCAGCCGGTTACGTTTGCCAGCGAAGTGCGGGAGGCCCGGGGCTCATCCAAGGATCCCGGCGCATCGTTAACTTGTCTTGGATATGCTTTGGAAGTGGATGGGAAAGCGATCATGATCAGCGCCAATGGAAAACAGCTCCAGCAGCTGAATCCGGAAACAGGTTTGATTGAAGACCGCTATGTTTTATCGCGGTCACGTTATCCGGAAGGAAGAATCGTCCAGCTGCAGCACAACGGCGGACGGTTGTTTATGGATATATCCTGGCGGAAAGAAGAATTCCTGACATCAACAACGCTGGTTTTGAATTCCGCCACCTTTGAAGTGACGGCGGAACTGAACGATGTCAGCAACTATACCGTAAATCAGGATCAGATGATTCTCGTGCAAAGGTCCGACTGGAGCGCACCGGAAGAATACGGACGGCTCAATCTGGTTACGCAAAAGAAAGAAAAATTGTTTGACAGCACGCTGTTGAATCCGGAGGGATATTATAGCTTTTACGTAAGCAGTCTGGCTTATGATGAAAAGGAGAATTGCCTGTGGCTGACCGCAGGTTCCCCTAACGAAAGTGATTTGTATCAATATTCTCTTGATGATCAGACACTGCGGCTGCGGGCAAGGCCGGATCAGCTGAATACCTGGAATGAACAAAGCTTTATGCTTTTTCCGATTGCCGACTCTCAATTTGTACTGGGATTGTGGCAGGCTGAGGATATGGTTGGCGATAATTTTGATATCTATGAATTTGATGGAAGTCATGCGGAGTTGATCGCGAAGGATCTGCCGTTAGGAGGAGATTTTGTTTTAACGGAAAACGGCGCGTTCACCGCGGAATATTCGCAATGGGATTGGAGCCAGCCGTTTCAGGATATGAATTCAGCGACATATCGGGAATATTCGACAATCTATTACCGCAGCGGCGAGGAAAAGGAAGAACTATTGCAGCTGGACAGCTCCTCCATTCAGATGGCTTATCTTCCTGCTTCGCGGAAACTTTGGTTACGGGCGCAGGAAGAGTCGATAAAATATCCGCAGGAATCGTGGATTACCTATCTTTTTGATTTGGATTCCGGGGAATTGCGGAAAGTGAACGAGGAAAGCTTTAATATTTATGAGTAGGCAGAAAAGAATGAGATACATTCTTCGAAGTTTTGAGTTAAAAGAATAAAAAATCAGGGATCGTGCGTGCTGGCTCATCTTGGAAAGCGGAAGCTTTCGCAAGGAAAATATTTTCAGCTCAGCTAAAATACGCTATAATCTTTACCAGAGAGCGAAAAGAGGTGATCGCGATGCTTAGTTTTGAAAAGGTGTTGGAAGCCATTCCCGAGCGGGTGCGGATGCGGCTGGTTCCGGTCACCTTTGAACCGGGCGAGACAATCATCGAAAAAGGCGCGCCGGTGACCTGCGGCTACATCTTTACCGAAGGGGTACTCGACGTCCAGAGCATAAACACGCGCGGGATCGCCTACACCTATGTCACCAATTATGAAGCCCGCTTTGTCGGTCTGATGGAAATTTATTCTGATCATCACCGTTACTGCTGTTCGTTGAAAGTCGATGAGCGCTGCCGCGGCTACCGCATCACCAGGGAAGATTTGTTCATCCTGCTGTCCGATTGCAGCCCGTTTAAAGAATATCTGATCTGTTACTGGGCGAATCAATTTTATGATTCAGCGATCAATGAATCCCGCTATCCGACCAATTCGATGAACATTAAGCTGATCGACTATCTGCTGCGGCTGTGCGACGCGCTGAAACCCAGCGGCGACGTGATCCGGATCAAGATCAAGCGGGAAGAACTGGCGGCCTTTATGGGCTGTTCCCGCCGGACGGTTTACCGGCTTCTGAGCCAGTTCAAGAACGAAGGTCTGATCGGTAAGGAAGGCAACACGCTGACGATCACGCTTGAACAGCGGAAAAAGTTACAAAAGAAACGCGAAGAATAAGAAAAACCTTCCTGCAGGGGAATTTGAATGAGAAGATTGGATCTCAGACAATCAAAGCGGGAAGGTTTTAATTTATTCTGTTACTACTTATTTTTCAATAAGCGAGGCGGCTGCGTGAATGCCGGCCAGACGTCCGGAGGTAAAGGCAAAGCCCTGATCGACGCCGCCATAAGTGACGTAAGGCTTCTTTTCAGAATACAGTACGCCGGATGCATCCAGCCCGGCCGCGTATAAGCCGCTCATCACGGAACCATCCGTCTTCAGAACCTCAAGGTTTGTGTTAACGTCCAGCGCCGCGCAGGTACTGTATGGATAATTGGCCATTTTGATTGCATAGAAGGGTCCTTCCCCCGCTAACGGATCCAGGTTTTCGGCATTCTTGCCAAATTCCTCATCGACGCCGGCGGCACAGGCGGCATTGTATTTTTCCACGGTCTGTTTCAAGGTTTCAGGCTCCATCCCCAACTGAACTGCCAAATCTTCCACGGTGTCCGCTTTGTAGGCAAAGCCGGCGGTGACCGCTGCCTCCATGACTTCATGAGCGTTTGGAATCGGCGTACCATCCGGAGCCCAGCCGTTAGCGCCCAGATTGACGGTTGTCATATAGGCCGGAGCCGTGCGCAAACCACGTTTCTCAACGGCGCTGATCTGCGTGTCGCTGTAAAGCGAATAGAAGTTCGGGCCAGAAACCCAGGCGTTGAAGCCAAGCTGCTTTTCATTGGTGAAGCGCTCACCCTGCATGTTGACGGCCAGGGAATCCGGCGCGACGCCCAGATAATGCGGCAGATCGCCTTCTGTCCATTTTGTCGGCTTCATCGTCTGCATACACAGTTTGTCTTCCAAGGTGTGATATTCAAAATTGCTCAGAAAGCCAGCCGCACCGATGATGTGCACAGCCGGGCACATTCCGATATTGTAGGTCGCAGCGCCTTCCGCAATCGAGGATTCGATCATCTTACCGTCGTTTTGCTTCATGCCGACCATATCCCAGCTGCCGGAAAGCGGATAAACCGTGTTCGATAAATATTTCTGGGTCATCGCGGAATTGGATAAGAAGCCTCCGGTTCCCAGAATGACTTTCCTGGCGTGAATCAGAATTTCCTGACCGTTGGCGGTATTGCGCGCTTTCACGCCGGTAACCTGGCCGTTTTCCACAATCAGATCATAAGCTTCCGTTTCCAACATGATTTTGCCGCCCATTTTCGTGAATTCCGCCATACAGTTGTCATAGAACTGAATGTTGTGCTGCCGTCTGACGGTCATGCCGTCCTTGCTTGGCGCATAAGAGAACAATACGATATTGGAATCGCCTTCGGTTAACCCTGTCTGCGGTTTTTCCAGTTCCAGCCCGTAATCTTCAACTAACCAGTCGATTGTGTCGCCGGAATGATCGAGCAGTAATTCGATCATTTCCGGCTTTGCATCGCCTTCGACATACGTCAGCCAGTCCGTTAACAGCGCGTCGCGGTCAGTGAAGTCCTTTCCGTCATTGTACTTGTCCGCCAGACCCGGCGGATTCACCGCGAAGACGCCTGAGCACAAAGAGGAAGCTCCGCCATATCGGCCAGCCTTGTCAATGGCCAGTACGCTGACGTTCTCAGGATTTTCCGCTGCCATGGTTTCCGCAGCGCTCAAGGCGGCGGTAGTGCCGGCTGCCCCCAGTCCGACAACCAGAATATCCGTCGTTAATTCCTCCGCCGCCGGCGCTTCATCCGGAATGGTTTCAAAGGCGGAAATGGCCGCAGCGTCGGTGCCGGCCGCTTCCAAAGCCTGAACGATGGCCTTTTTCGCGGCGCTTTTAATCGCGTTGCTGGAAACCGTCGCGCCGCAGATTGCTTCGACGGCAACGGATTGATGTTCAACCATTCGCTGCGGAAGCAGATTGGCCGCGCTTTGGAAAATCCCGACCGTGTCCGCGGAATCCGGATTGACCTGGACTGCAAGCAGCTGTGTTTCATCCACGGTAACGCTGACCTCGATATCCCAGGCGGAACGGAAACCCGGAGCCGAGGCCGTATAGGTTCCAGCTTTCATCTTGACGTCGGGTTTTGCCGTTTCGACTCCGTTTAACGTATTCCACGCCTGACGGGCTGCGCTGAGGACGGCTTCGCTGGTAAGGGTCGCACCGCTGACGGCTTCCACGTCAATGGATTGACTCTCTTTCATCGCTTTCTGTAAAGTCAGGATGGCCTGACCGCCAACCGCTTCAGTTTCTTTGTCTCCCTGGATCACGACGTCGGCGAGCGTGCCGTTTTCAGTGGTCAGTGTGACGGAAACTTCGCCGCCGAATCCCTGAGCGGCCGCGGTTCTCGATCGAGTTCCGGTTTCGCCGCCCGGTGTTTTCGAACAGCCGGAAAGCAACAAGGCGCCAATCAGAAGCAGTATGTTGAATCGTAGAACTTGCTTTTTCATTATTTTCCCTCCGTTTGATAATAATTTATCATAGCCTGCGATGATGTGGAGAGGAGCGTTCGTTTGCATTGGGTGCAACAAAAGTTACATTCCTGTGTTACAATAAGCGAAAGGGGTGGGATAATGGATGTGATCCAATTACATTATTTCCGGACGATTGTGGAGCAGGGAAGCCTGAATAAGGCCGCGGAAGCACTCTATATATCAAGACAAGGATTAACGAAAATTATCCGGAAAATGGAACAGGAGCTGGGTGCGCAGCTGTTTGACGTCACGGGTACCGGCGCTGTCCCGACGCGATTCGCGGAAGCCTTGTATGAACGTTCGGAAGACTATATCCAATTTCATCAGGATTTTTTAAGTGAAGTCCACAAACTGAAGCAGAAACGGACAAACGAACTGGTCATCGGCTTACAATCCGGATTTTCGGAAGGTTTTGGCAAAGATTTTCTGGCGAATTTCATCATTCAAAATCAGGATCTGGCGATTCGCGTTCGTTCGGTTACGAAGCAGCGGCTGGCGGAAGCCATGGAACAAAAGGAGATCCCGGTCTGGATCGCAACGGGAAATTACAACGAAGCGGTTTTCCATTCTTTGCATACCAGGAAAAACAAGCTGTTTCTGCTTGCCGCGAAAGATCATCCGCTGACGCGGCAGGACGAAGTCCGGCTCGCGGACCTGAATCCTTATCCCTTGATCGGCCTGAGTCACGACATCGGCCAGGCGGGGAAGACCAATGCTGAAATCAGTAAAAACCGGCTGAAAGCTCCCGATTATTATCTGAATTCATCCGATCGGGATTTGATTATGAGATTAGTTCAGAGCGGACTTGCCGTCAGTTTTAACGCTGGCTGGCAATACACGGAATACCCGGGGATCGTCGCGCTGCCCTTAGCGGATATGCATGTAGAAGTACAGCTCCATGTGCTGCTTCGCAATGATGTGGCGGTGAACTCATCCATTCAGCGGCTGATCGACTACATAGAGAATTTCAGCGGTTAAAGACGGACCCTGCAGCCCTGTGAATTTGCGGATAAACAGGAAATACAGGAGGCCGCGCTGGATCAGCGAAGCAACAACGTTGCATTTCAGACGCTGCCGTGTAAGAATAAAACTGATCTTTAAAACTCTCAAACAAGTAAAAAACAGGGTTTTGCGGACTGTTCTTTCAGGGATCGAAGCCGCGATCGAAGTGGATCAACTCAAAGCGCAGAAAACGCTTACAGAAGAAACGCGAAGATTCATATGAAATATAGTAAAAGTGACATTTGTCACTTTTTTTGTAGGCTTTTCCATGATATAAAACTACTGTATTTGTAAGCGTTATGCTTACCAGGAGGGAAAAGATGAAAAAGTTAGGACTTCTCTGTACCGCTGCACTGCTGACTTTATCGCTGGCAGCCTGCTCAGGCAACGGCGGCAAACAAGGCGGCACAGACAACAACGGAGGCACAGCCAATAACGGCAATAAGCAGGTGAAAGTGGCGATCGTTCTGTCCACCGGGGGACTGGGCGATAAGAACTTCAACGACATGTCCTATGATGGCTTGTCTCAGGCCAAAGAAGATTTCGGAATTGATTTCCAGTATGTTGAACCGGAATCAGCCAGTGATTTTGAAGCAGGTTACCGCCAGTTTGCGGATGCCGGCGTCTATGATTTAATCATCGGTCTGGCAACCGATCAGAACGATGCTCTGACGGCGGTGCAGGCGGATTATCCGGATCAGAAATTCTCGATCATCGACTCGTCTCTGGAACTGCCGAACGTCAGCGCTGTTTCCACAAAGTGGCAGGAACAGACATTCCTGTGCGGCGTTTACGCCGGCTTAGGCACGCTGTCTGAAATGCCGAAAGCCAATGCGGACAACGTTGTCGGCGTTATCCTGGGCATGGACAATCCGAATCTGCGGTCTGGCGTCGTTGGTTTTGAAGCGGGTGTAAAATATGTCAATCCGGAATGTGAAGTTCTGACGGCGACGGTCGGCAGCTTCAACGATTCTGACAAAGGTAAAAATATCGCAATGTCGATGTATAACAAGGGCGCAGATTTCATCCAGCACATTGCCGGAGCTTCCGGACTGGGTGTCTTCAATGCTGCGAAAGAAGCTGACCGCTATGCATTCGGCGTCGGCGGAAACCAGAATGCGATCGAACCGGATTATATCCCGGCGACCTCGATCCGCAACGTCAACGAAATGGTCTACAACGAAGTCAAGGCTTTAGTTGAAGGCACATGGACCGAAGGCGTCAAGATCAGCGGCTTAAAGGAAGAAGCGGTCGGTTATTCCAATGAATTCTCCAACGTTGAAGTTCCTGAAGACATCGCGGCGGCGATTGCGGATATCAAAGCCAAGATTCAAAGCGGCGAGCTGGTCATCTGCGAAACAGAAGATGAACTGGACAGCTGGGTATCTTCCAATCAGTATACAAAATAAGCTGAAAACAAGTTGATTTTGTAAAAAGAAAAAGGAGGAAACAATGAACAGTGTAGAAATGATTGATATTGTTAAGCAATATCCATTAGTGCGAGCTGTTGATCATGTTTCCTTTTCTTTAGGTCAGGGAGAGATTCATTCCCTGCTGGGAGAAAATGGAGCCGGCAAATCAACGCTGATGAAAATCCTCTACGGTATGACGATGCCGGATGAGGGTGAAATCCGCGTAGACGGCAAGCCGGTCAAGATCAAGAGCCCAAAAGACGCGATCCGGCTGGGGATCGGCATGGTGCATCAGCACTTCATGCTTTCCCCGGTCATGAGCGTTACTGAAAATATCATCGTCAATCACGAGCCGCGCAAAGGCTGGCTGATCGACGAGAAGAAGGCCGAGCAGGAGATTCAAGCCCTGATCGACCGCTTTCACTTCAATATCAATGCCAAAGCGAAGGTTCAGGAATTATCCGTCGGCGAGCAGCAGCGCGTCGAGATCCTCAAGGCGATCTACCGCGGCGCCAACATTCTAATCCTGGACGAACCGACGGCCGTGCTCACGCCGCAGGAAGTCGAAGAACTGTTCGTCATCATGCGGAATCTGAAAAAGGATAACAAGTCGATCATTATCATCACGCATAAGCTGAAGGAAACACTGGCGATTGCCGACCGGATTTCCGTTCTGCGCGATGGGAAGATGGTTGAATCCGGATTGCCGCTTGAGCATGTCACGACCAGCGATCTGGCAAAAATGATGGTCGGCCGCGATGTTGAACTGAATGTGCGCCGGGAAAATACGAACATGGGCGAGGAGTTTTTCCAGATTCAGGATTTAAAGCTGAGCGAGCGCGGCGTGCAGGTGCTTAAAGGCATCTCGCTGTCAATCCGCAAGGGCGAAATCCTGGGGGTCGCCGGAATCGAAGGCAACGGCCAGACCGAACTGATCGAAGTTTTGACCGGTCTGCGCAAAGCCGATTCCGGGACGATTACGATGGGAACGAAAGCGATCCATGGAGATGCCCATACCTTCTTAAAGCATAAGATCGGACACATTCCGGAAGACCGCCTGAGCCGCGGTTTAGTCGCGGAAATGTCGATTGAGGACAATCTGATTTTAGGCTATCATGACGAACCGCAGTTTCTCAAACAGGGACTGCTTCAGAAAAAAGCTATCCAGAGCTACGCCGAGGAAGCGGTCGGCGAATACATGATCAAAACGCCGAACGCGCGCGAATTTGTTTCCTCGCTCTCCGGCGGAAACCAGCAGAAGGTGGTCATCGCCCGGGTGTTCAAGCAGAACCCGGACGTGCTGATCGTCGCCCAGCCGACCCGCGGAGTCGATGTCGGCGCGATGGAGTATATCCATCATCAGCTGCTGCGCTTGCGCGATGAAGGTAAAGCAATTTTGTTAATTTCAGCGGATCTCGACGAAGTCCGCTCGCTGTCCGACCGGATCGCCGTGATTTACGACGGCCGGATCGTCAGCGTTCAGCAGGCCGAGGATACCGACGAGCTGTCGCTGGGCCTGTTGATGACCGGAGGAAAGGAGGAACACCATGAGCAAGCTGTCTAACCGGCTGATGAAAACCAGTCCGATCGTGATCTCGCTGGTGTCCTTCGTTCTGGCGATTCTGGTCAGCTGCGTGATCATGCTGCTGTGCGGTTATGATCCGATCTTCGCCTATTCCGTGATCATTGAAGGTTCGCTTGGGTCTGTGCGTTCCTTCACTAACACCCTGATCCAGGCGACGCCGCTGATTTTTACCGGTCTGGCGTTTATGGTCGGCAAGAAAGCCACGCTGATCAACCTCGGCGTCGAAGGGCAGATGGTGACCGGTGCGATGGTTGCCGCTTTAGTCGGCATGACGCCGCTGCCGCTGCCGGGCATTCTGCATCTTGTACTGGCCTTGTTGAGCGGTGTGATCGGCGGTGGTCTGGCCGGTGCGCTGATCGGCTTTCTGAAAGTCCGTTTTGGCTCCAACGAAGTCATTACGACGACGATGACCAATTTCATCATCGTGAATTTCTGCGATTATTTAGTCAATTATCCATTAAAAGCTGAGGGCGCGGTCGCGCAGACCGAGAAAATCGTCGACGGCGCGCTGTTAGGCAAACTGATTCCCGGTTATCAGCTGACCTGGGCGATTGTGATCGCGGTGCTCGCGGCTCTGATCGTCAAGTTTGTATTGGAAAAGACTCGCTTTGGTTATGAAATCCGGGCGGTCGGCTTGAACATGAAGGCTGCGGAAACGGCCGGCATCAAGGTCGGCGGCGTCATGATGAAAGCGATGCTGTTCAGCGGTGCGTTGGCCGGTCTGTGCGGCGCGGTGCATGTGACCAGCGTCGGCAAGCGGTTTATCAGCGGTTTTTCACCGGGATATGGCTTCAGCGGGATCTCCGTCGCAGCGCTGGCCAGCGATTCACCGTTAGGTATCATTTTGGCAGGCATCATTTTCGGCGCCTTAAAAACCGGTGCGATGTATCTGAATATGATGAGCCAGATTCCGACGGAGTTTGTCAGCGTCATTCAGGCGTTAGTCGTTATCTTTGTTTCCGCGCCGCTTCTGATCCGGGCCTTGATCGGCGCGGACCGCAAACCAAAGAAGGGAGGACGCAGCTATGCTGAATAATATCACAGGCATTCTGAGCACGATGTTCTCCATGTCCATTCCGCTGATTCTGGCGGCGCTGGGCGGCGTGTATTCCGTGCGCAGCGGCATCATGGCGCTGGGCCTTGAAAGTATGATTCTGACCGGCGCGTTTACGGCTGCCGTCGGTTCGTTCTATTCCGGCAACGCCTGGATCGGTCTGTTGTGCGGGATCTTGGGCGGCATGATCTTCGGATTGTGCCACGGCCTTCTGTGCATCCGCTATAAGGTCAATCAGGTCATCAGCGGTATCGGCCTGAACCTGTTAGCCACGGCGGCGTCCACGCTGCTGATGCAGATTATCTGGGGCAACAAGGGCAATTCCGAAGCCGTCGCTTCCGTCAACACCAAGCTGACGTTCTTAAAGGACGTGCCGGTGCTCGGCGATATTTTCAGCCGCCAGTCAGTGCTGCTGATCTTCACGATTCTCGTCTGTGTCGCCAGCTGGTTCATCTTATTTAAAACGCCGTTTGGTCTGCGCTTGCGGATGGTCGGTGAAAATCCGAAGGCTGCCAGCAGTATGGGCATTCCCGTCCGGCGGATGAAGTATATCGGCGTGTTGGTCTGCGGTGCGCTGGCCGGCCTGGCCGGGGCGTATTTGTCGATCGACAGCCTGAATATGTTCGTGCGCGATATGTCCGCCAGCCGCGGCTACATCGCGATCGCGATCGCGATCCTGTCGCGCTACAATCCGCTGAACGTTCTGTTGTGCGGTTCATTGTTCGCGCTGTGCGATGCGGTTCAGATTTATGTTCAGGGCTACGGCATTCCGTCGCAGCTGGTCCAAATGATCCCGTACATCGTCACCCTGCTGGTTCTGGCGTTTGGCGTCAAGAACATTCAGCCGCCTGCCGGTGTTGGTAAATATGAAGACGAATAAAGGAGGAACTATGGAACATTTCAAGAGTACGTCCGTTGAAATCACGGATATCTGGCAGAGCAGCTGCCAGTACCCGGACGTCACGGTCAACAGTAAGAACGAAGTCTTTGCGGTCTGGGAAAAATATCTCGATCACACCGAGGTTATCCAGTTCGCGCAGATGATTGATCATCATCCGCACAATGAAGTTCAGATCTCCGGCAGCGGCCTGGCACTGCGGCCAAGCATGCACACGTTCAACGACCGCGTGATCACCGCCTGGTCGGAATTTGAGAATGGCGTGTGGAAGCTGTGCGTCCGCGAATATCAGGACGGCGTGTTCGGCGCGATCCAGGTGATCGACGAGGGCGAAGCACTGTTCTATCCTTCCGTTAAAGGCGACGGAATCCATCCGGTCGTCGTATACAACCGTCAGGGCGTCGGCTTCAGCGATACGATCGTTGCCACGCTGGGCGAAACGGTGACGCTGGAAAAGGTCAACACCGCGGTGAAGACGTATCGTCCATGCTTCGATCATGACGGCAAAGGTCATTGCTTTGTCGCTTATGATCTGTATAACGGCGTGAACTATGACGTCGTCGTGCGCGCCAAGATCGACGGGCAGTGGAGCGAGGAAGTCAAGCTGAATCAGACGGCGATTTACAGCACGCATCCGGTCATGACCCGGGTCGGCCAGAAGGTCACGATCGCCTGGTATGAAAACGGCAAGCACTGTTATTTCAGCAACAACGTAATCGACGTGGAAGTAAAAGACGGCCAAGTTGTCACGTCCCATTACGCGGTACTGACGGAAAACCGCAACTGGTACAACAACATCGACATCACAGCGAACGCTCAGGGCTATACGGTGGTCACCTACACCTGGGGCAAATACAACGCGATTGTGCGCGTGCGTGATTTAGAAGGCGTCTGGTCGGAACCGGTCGTCATCACCTACAACGACAGCCAGTGCGCCGTGCGTCCGCATATTGCGCTGGATGAAAGCAATGTTCTGCATTATATCTGGCAGTTCGGCAACAAAAACGGCCACATGCACCGTTACGCGTCGATCGTCTACAACGAAGTCGCGCTGGACGTTTTGCCGCAGTTCTATGATTTAGAGATTGAAAAGAAGATCGATCAGTTCGTGCAGCCGATCCCGGCGGAAAAAGCGCTGGACAGCCGCAGCGCGGAAGAAGTCGCGGCCTGGCTGAAGAAGAACGGTTATGAGAACCTGATGCTGACCTTCGGCGATATCCACGGCCAGTCCAATCTGTCCGACGCGCTGGGCGAGATTGATCAATATTATCACTACGCGATCAAGGACGCCAACATGGATTTCTGCGCGCTGACCGACCACGACGATTATCCGGATATCGCGACGGATTCCGAATGGGAATGGAACCGCACGACGCGCAATCTGTTCAATGGGGAAAAGAACTTCGCCGTGCTGTTGGCCTATGAATGGACGTCCAACGAATACAAGCATGATTTCGGGCACAAGAACGTCTACTACCCGTCCAGCACCGGCGGCCTGTACCGCAGCACCGATCCGGAAGGCAACAACCCGACGGTGCTGTTCGCGAGCATCAAGAAGGACGGCGGCCAGTGCATTCCGCATCATCCGGCAGCCAACTGGGGTCTGGTATCCGCGGCGACGGACTGGGATTACCATGATCCGGAAGTCCAGCGCGTCGTTGAAATCTTCTCGCGCCACGCCGACTATGAGAAATTTGAAAACCAGTCGAAGTACACGAAGAATATCATGAAATTTGAACGCCACTGCGCTCAGGACGCGCTGGCTCGTGGCTATCACCTGGGCTTTATCGCAGGTTCTGACTCGCACCAGATGGAGCATGGCGTCGAAGGCGGAATCTTGGGCGCCTTCGTTCCGACGCTGACCAGTGAAAACGTCTGGAACGCGATCTACAACCGCTTCACTTACGGCACCAGCGGCGCCCGGATTCTGGCCTCGCTGAAGATCGGCAGTCACCACATGGGTGAAGAAATCATGATTCCGGCCGGGGAAGCGGTGAAGCTGGACGTCAGCGTGCTGGCGGTCAACGAGATTCGCAAAGTGCAGATCATCAAGAACAACGAAGTTCTCGTTGAGAAGGAAAACTGCGGTCAGGCAGTGGACTTCACCTTGGAAGACAGCGAACGCGGCGAAGAAGATTTCTACTATCTGCGCGTCGAGCAGATCGACGATCACTGCGCATGGTGTTCGCCGATCTGGGTTACCCGCGGTTAAATTGCGGTTTCGTTTTACGCTGAATAACAAGCTGGATTTAGAGCGATCACAGATAAAATACGGCTCTTTCAAAAATAGTGTTGGTGAGAGAAAAACCGAAACAAGAAAGACGCAGATGAGTTCCAGAAATGGGACTCA
>NZ_JADNEM010000049.1:0-13184 GCF_015552275.1 Holdemania sp. 1001302B_160321_E10
CAACCTTCAGGCTACCAACATTGACACAAAACAAAAACCGCTATTCAGCGGTTCGGATAACTTTACTATGGTGGAGCATAACGGGATCGAACCGTTGACCTCCTGCGTGCAAAGCAGGCGCTCTCCCAGCTGAGCTAATACCCCATGTATATTTAAATTCGATGGTGGGCCTGAATGGACTTGAACCAACGACCTCACCCTTATCAGGGGTGCGCTCTAACCACCTGAGCTACAGGCCCAATTAACTGTTTCCCATCGAATGCTTAATAAATATACCACGGAGAAAATAAAGTGTCAACAACTTTTTAAAATTTTTTGTTTTTTTTTACATACAATTTTTTTGCAAGACAAAATGCAGGCAGCCCCTTCCATTCAATCTCACAAAAGACAGGCAGACGCGCTATTCCAGAATCTTAACGAAATCGTCGATTCCCTGAAAAATCGCATACGCGATTTCATCCAGATGTTCCTCTTTTTGCAGCGCAGTCAAATCCTGACCGTTGGATAAAAATCCAATCTCGGCCAGAATTCCCAGCGATGTCGTCTGTTTCAAGATGAAGATATTTCCGGTTTTGGGCTGAAACTTGGAGTTCGTCACCGGCCGCAGCCGTTCCAGAACAGCGGCGGCCAGCTGATGCGAATTTTCATTGCCCTGCTGATAATACACCTCTGCGCCATGTACCCGGCTGTCCAGCGAGATGTTGCAATGAATGCTGACAAACAACGTGACCTGCGGCTGATTCATAATTTCAACCCGTCTTTTTAAATCCTCCCGCTTGACATTCTTCGCATCGGCGGGCGCCAGATCAACATCCTCCTCACGAATCATGATGACCTCCGCGCCTGCCCCCTCCAATAGCCGCTGCAATTTCTTCGCCGTCTTCAAATTAATCTCATCTTCGTCAATCGCCTGACTCCGTGCTCCCGGATCCTTTCCCCCATGTCCCGCATCGATCACGATTGTCATTCCGTTTAAACGCGTATCCGACATGACTGTGATCGCGCGGCTGAACGCCCGCATCACCAGAGCGGCGATCAACAGGACAATCAAGCTCCCTGTTGCCCAGCATTTTCGTTTTAATCGTTTCATCGCTTCATTGTATGAAAAAAGCAGCGGTTCTATGCCGCTGCCCCTGACTTCGCTTTGCTTAACAGAATAAAGCTCAAGACCAGACATCCGCCTTCGCTCACCGTCGGCGTCAGCCAGATTCCCAACGCTCCGAAAACCGACGACATCGCAAGCAGACTGATCAGGATTACGACAATCCCCCGGGCCAGCGACAAGGTCAGCGCCGCTTTCGGTTTCGCCAGCGCGACGAAGAATCCCGAAGTCAGCACATTATACCCCATAATCAGAAAACAAAAGGAATACAGGCGGAACGCCGCTACCGTACTGCCAAACAATGCCGTTTCCTGCGGCTGGATGAAAACCGAAACGATCTGCGGCGTAAAAATCCAGCAGCCGCCAAAGCACAGCGCCGAAGTCAGCGCGACCGCTGTCAGGCCATAACGATAGACCAATTTGATCGTTTTCGAATCCTGCTGCCCCAGCGCATAGCTGACCAACGGCTGACAACCCTGCGCAATACCCACAAACGCCATTAAGACCAGATTGTAAACATACGTCATGACCGTGTAGCTGACCACGCCCGAGGTTCCAATCACCGTCAGAATCTGATGATTAAACGCAAACACAATCACTCCGGCCGACAATTCTGTAATGCAGTCGGCGATGCCGATCGGAACAATCCGCCGATACTGCGACAGCTCCAGCGAAAACCGGGTGAAATGAAAATGCGTTTTCCGGCTGAACAGGAAATGACTGAAAAAAACCAGGAAGGTCAGCAGCTGCGAGATCCCGGTCGCCCAGGCCGCTCCCGCCAGCCCCCAATGGAAGCCAAAGACAAACAATGCGTCCAGCACAATGTTCGTCACCGCGCCCAGCAGCACGCCGAAGGTGGATAACTGCGGAAAACCATCCGCCTTGATCAACACTTCAAACGAATAGGAAACGATGAAGAAAAAGCCAAAGCCGCCGATGATCCGGAGATATTCCGTTACATAGCTCAACGTATCGCTGCCCGCTCCCAGAAAGATCGCCAATGGTTTGGCGAAAAAGACACAGCCTGCCGAGATCAATAACGCCAGGACCGACAGCACAGCCGTGTTCATCGTAAACAGCTCGTTCGCCCGCTCCGTTCGCCCCGCGCCTCGATGGATTGAAATCAACGTCGACGCGCCGATCGACAACAGCAGGGAAAAAGCAAACATGAAATTGATAAACGGCATCGCCAGATTGACAGCCGCCAATGCCGTTTCTCCTGCGTAGTTGGCAATAAAGATGCCGTCTACCATCGTATATAAATTAAATACCAGCATCGACGCCATCGACGGCAGGACAAAACGTATAAATTTTCGTTTTAAACTCATAATTCCTCCTTCCTGAACCAGTATAAACCTTGGTATAATACCAGAGTCAAGAGGTGAAGGAATGAAAAACCTGTATCAGATCCAGGAAATTTGCCGACTCTATCATATTGGAGCCGATTCCCTGCGCTATTACGAGAAAATCGGATTGATTCAGCCGCAGCGCAGCGCAGGCAATTACCGGCTGTATTCGCTCAGCGATATCTGGCGGCTGAACGTTATCCGCGATTTACTAAAGCTGGGATTCAGCACAGGACAGATTAAAACCTACCTGGACGCCCGCTCCGTAGCGACGACCCGCAGCCTGCTGGGCGAAAAAGAAGCCATTCTGCGGCAGAGAATCAAGGAGATGGAGAAAGACCTCCAGGATGTACAAAAGCGCCGCCAGAGCCTCGAGGAGGCGCTCAGCGAGCCGATGAATCAGGTTTGCCGGCGGACATTGGAAAAACGACGATGTCTGCTTCTCAAAGAAAAGATTGAGCGTGACGAGGATATTGATTTCCTGCTGACCAAACTTTCCGGACGGCTGGAGGAACAACTCTCCATTCTCGGCAACGGCGATACGGGTTCAATTCTGGAGCTGCAGCCTGACGGCTCAGTCCGCTGCACGTCCGTCTTCATCTGCACAGAGGATGAATCGTATGATTTCATTCTGGAAGCAGGCGATTATCTCACGCTGACCTATAGCGGGCGCTATGATACCCACGACGAGCATCTGCGTCTTTTACAAGAAACAATCGAGAAACAAAACCTGAAGCCAGCGGGAAATTTCCTTGAATTTTTACTGATCGACGTTCATGAAACCCAGCGTTACGAAGAATACGTAACCCAGCTTCAGGTGCAGGTCATTCCTGCCTGATCGTCTCCCTTAATTGAAAGGCACCCTTCTACTGCGAAAGTGCCTTTTAAATCATTGGGTTCAGAACTTTACGATTTCCAGAAATCGTTCCGGCATTTGTTAAACCTCAGATGAAATTCCAATCTGGATGACGAAATCGCTTATCCGGCGGCGGAAACCTTGCCCTGATTCAAGACAACATCCGCTTTCTTTTCCAACTCGTCTGCATCCGTTAAATAAGCATGACTGAGACGTTAAACTCCGCGTCAAATTCATAGACCAGCGGCGCAGCGGTCGGGATCGTTACTTCCATGATTTCTTCCGCGCTCAGCTGATCAAAATAGTTGACCAGCGCTCTTAAAGAATTGCCATGCGCGACGATCAGCACTTTGTTTCCCGCCAGCATTTTCGGTTTGATCACGGCTTCAAAATAAGGGACGACGCGTTTGATCGTCGTTTCCAGACTTTCGCCATCCGGCAGCAGAGCCGGATCCACCCGCCGATACATCGTCTGCCTAAGCGCACTGCGCGGATCCCCGGCAGGCAGGACTGGCGGCAGGACGGCATATGCACGGCGCCACAGCTTCACCTGTTCCTCACCGTACTTCGCCGCTGTTTCCGCTTTATTCAACCCCTGCAGAGCGCCGTAATGCCGTTCATTCAATTTCCAGCTTTTGATCACCGGCAGCCAGCTGCGATCCATCGCATCCAACATGTGATCCAGGGTATGAATGGCCCGCTTTAAAACTGACGTGTAACAGAGATCAAAATCAAATCCCTGATCTTTCAAAATCCGGCCAGCCTGTTCAGCTTCCTGACGTCCAGTTTCACTTAAATCGACGTCTGTCCATCCGGTAAACAGGTTCAGCTTATTCCACTCACTTTCGCCATGACGAACCAGGACCAGTTTCATAGCTATCCTTCTCTCTTAGTGTTAGTTAATTCTAACTTTCATTTTAATTCTATTTCTCCTCTCATGGAATGTCAACGAAAACGACCGACGTCTCAAATCCTTTGAAGAAAAAGAAGAAATTCCGAAACAGAATTTCCCTTTGGCCACAATTTTTTTGATCGGCGTTCTTCATTCTTTCCATAGTTTATGCAATGCAATCAAAATGGATCTAACCCCTGTTTTCAAATTTATCCTCGTTTCAACACGCCGTTCACTTGCCTTCTCATTCATGGCCGCGGACATCGTTTCTCTCACACCCATTTTCAGAACGAGGTCTCCTTGAGCAATCATCCCCTGGTGTATTTCGATGATAAGCCTCCTGCCTCTCTCTGTCAGAGTCTGCCGCTTGTCCGCAGATGCCGTTTCCTTGCTTTGCCGACGACTCAGTGTGTCCATTTTCTACATCTCCCGCGTCAGTTCTTGCCTGCCGCCTCACGAAAGAGCGGCAGCTCTTTTTTCAAACAGTCATGATCAGGCAGTGACCCATCCTCTGTTCCACCTTTGAAAATCAGACGAAAGGAATTTTTCCTGAATCAAATTCCATCAGGTTTGATCAAAAGTAAAAGCCCGGAAAATTTTGCTTTTCCGGACTCTTTGAACCATTTTGAGAATAAAGCTTAACGCTTGCTGAACTGCGGAGCGCGGCGAGCGGCCTTTAAGCCATACTTCTTCCGTTCCTTAGCGCGGCTGTCACGAGTCAGGAAACCCGCAGCCTTCAGCTTCGGACGGTAATCGCTGGAAGCTTCCAGCAGTGCCCGTGCGATACCGTGACGCATAGCGCCTGCCTGGCCGGTGAATCCACCGCCGCAGACATTGATCTTGATGTCAAACTGACCCAGAGTTTCTGTCAGTTCCAACGGGGAACGGACAACCATGCGCAGAGTTTCTTCCGGCAGGTATTCCTCCAAAGTCTTTCCATTGATGCTCATTGCACCTGTGCCCGGGGTCATGAAGACGCGGGCAACAGCTGTTTTACGACGGCCTGTGCCGATATACGTTACGTTTGATTTCTTTTTCGCTGCCATTAGTCTTTCTCCTTACTAACCCTTGATTTTCAGCTCAACAGGTTTCTGAGCCTGATGCGGATGCTCGCTGCCCGTGTAAACGAACAGATGCGTGCGCATAACATCACCTAACTTCGTGTGCGGAAGCATACCTTTGATGGCCTTTTCGACCCATTCAACCGTATACTGTTCCCGCATCACGCGCGTTGTGCGGACACGCAGTCCACCTGGATGCATAGAATGGCTGAAGTAGCTCTTCTTGTTATCCTGATCGCCTGTGATTTCGATCTTGTCAGCATTGATCACGATGACATAATCACCGCAGTCAACATTTGGTGTATAAGTAGGTTTGTGCTTTCCACGCAGAACCGTTGCGACTTCGCTCGCAAGCCGTCCCAGTGTTAATCCTTGTCCGTCAACGACGTACCACTGACGTACAACTTCATTTGGTTTTGCCATAGTTGTCTGGCGCATAATTTAATTCCTCCTAACCAAGTGTAGTTTCCGGGGCTACATTTGGCATAAGTTGCCGAGTATTATTCTAAACTCCCGGCTCCTTTTCGTCAACTGTTTTTTAGCCTTTTTACCGTTTATTTACATACTTTTCCCTATTTGGAAGATTTCCACAGCTCTCCGTGTGCCATTTTGCCCGAAAACGGGAAAAGCGGCTGTTCCTGCCGCCTTCCTCATCAATACATGTTTTATGAAAATTCAAGGTTATCGGAAAGGTTATCGAAATTGAATCTCCGTATCCCCCATGGCATTATCCACCTTCAGATGATGCGTTCCAGAAGTATCCTTCCAGGAATTCGACAGATTCTGATCATAGTACGCCTCGCCGATTCCGAGACTGCCCATGGCGTTCTCCGCTTCAATCCGATAATCCGAGCGGCTTCCGTTGAGCGTCAGCATCGCATCGCCCAGCGCCACGTCAAACTTGCAGCGCCCCTGCAGCGTCCCGGTGAAATCGACGTCACCCAGCGCCATCTCAAATTCAGAATCCACAAAATCCAGATCTTCGACGATCAAATCGCCCAACGCCAGTTCCACTTCGGAATTGGCCAACGTCACGCCGCTGCCAACATAAATGGTAATCCAGCTGTGATCATGACTCAAATTGCAGTTATTGATATGATCCGGATGTTCCAGTTCCACTTTCAGAATGCCCTTTTCAACCTTTGCCTTAATGCTCTGGCAATTCCGGTAATTGATTTCCACGCGGGTCTGAGGACCATCGTTGCGCATCAGCGTGACATCGCCCAAATCGCTTTCGACGTCGATGCCTGTGATATCGGAAAAAGTCTCGTCGTACGTCTGATAATTTCCATCACCATCCCCCATGCCCCTGCCATGCCAGTTATGTGTTTCATAATCCTCATCCTCGTCGTGATGCTGCCGGTTCATATGTCCCTGACCCATTCCCATCCAATGATCCCCAACGCGGATGCCGACGCCGTTTTCCAGCTGATCGACGTCAATTCCCAAATCCTGTGAGGTTAAAGCGGTCTTCCCGGTGATCAGCGAGATCGTTAAGATCAGAATCAACCCGGCTGCGCCCATACCGGCCGCAATTTTCAAAACTGTCTTCATACCTGATTTCTCCTTTCACGAATCCATTCCACGCCTTCCTGCGCCTTCTCTTTCGCCCATGGCCAGACCTTTTTCACCAGCGCGATCAAACCGCACAGGCAAACCAGAAACAAGGCCGCGCAAATTAACATGCCACCCAAGGCCAGTCCCGCTGAAGCCCAGGAAACAAAGATCATCCTGACGGCACTCACCAGCAGCGAACCAGCCAGCCCGAAAAATAAGAACAGCAGCAGAAGAATGACCATAAACGGTAAAAACAGAAGGAATCCGAAAATGATCAGTAAAATGACAATCACGATCGCCAGCGGCACCCAGATCGGACTGGCAACCAGTGCCAGGCACAGGATCAGCGGCCACGGCCATTTCTTAGCTTCCTGCTGATCGGCATTGATCCGGCTGTTGTAGCTGCTGCGGATCCCTTTCGCAAACGCCTCCGGCGAGCCCAGATCGCGGACTGCCTGCTCGAACTGATCTTCGCCCGCTTCGTCAAAATATTCCTCACAATACCGCATCGCGCTTTCCTGCTCTTCCCGCGGCAGTCCTTCCAGCGCTTCTTTCAGCCGATGCAGATAAATCTGTCTAGTCATCAAGATTTCCTCCCTCTAAAATCGTCGTTATCTTCCGGGAAAAATACACCCACTCCCGCTTATATTCTTTGTTTTTCTCCAGACCTTCGTCTGTCAGCCGGTAATATCTTCGATTTCTGCCCATTACCGCCACGTCGTAGGTTTCCAATAATTCTTCTTTCTGGAGCCTTCGCAAGACCGGATACAAGGTCGATTCCGAGACCCCCAGCGTTTCCTTGATCTGCTGGGTCAGACGATAACCATAAGTATCCTCCTTCGCCAGGATCGCTAAAACACACGCATCCAGCAGGACCGAACCAATCTGAAATGTCATGGTATCTCCTCCTTGTATAATATTATATGTCGTATAATATTATATGTCAACTAGAGTATAAATCGAATTGATTTCGTCCATACTAAGATCAGGTGATAAACATGGAACTTTCTGAACACAGACATATTTTATATTTCAGCGAACAGCCGATCATTCTGATGGAAGAACTTCTGAAAATCAAAAACATCGGTTTTACCCATATTCCTACGGGAATTCCTGAAACCGCACTTACGCAGGCTCAGCAGCATTATATCGCGCTGAAGGCTTCGCCGTTTGTGGAAAACTCTGGAATTGGATTTATCTTATTCGGTTCCGCCTGCGATCTGGCGCTGCCTCTGCAGCAGCTGTGCGAGGTTAAGATGCTGCTGGTCAATCCGCTGCGGCACGATTATTTTCCCGCGAGGATCAGCGTCATCGAAGCCAGCGAGGAAGAATCGATGTTCATGCAGATCAAGGCGAAGCTGGAAAATATCGTATAGGCAAGCTTTGTCTGAGCTCCTTTTGCAGCTTTGACATCCTCCGCATAACACGTGGCGTCCACTGCGTAAACAAAAAAAACTGATCCTTCTCAATCAGTTTTTTTAATTTATGACAAAGCCCTTTTTATTTATCCTGTCCGCAACTTTGGGCCAGAGCGTCCTGTGAAGATCCACGGGATGAAGAATAATAGACCTCAACCAACGTCAATCCCTGCGGTTTGGCATTGAAATGGCAGATCTGTTTATCCCGGGCCAGCAGCATCTTCTGCACTTCCTGCGGCGTCAGCCGGCCGCGCCCAACTTCAATCAACGTTCCCGTCAGCATCCGCACCATATACCGCATGAAACCATTGCCTTCGTAAATCAATCGCAGCTGATCCCCGTCTTCAACCAGCTCCAGACGCGTGATCGTCCGCACCTGATCCGGCGTTTCCGTCCGGGAATTGGCGCAGAAGGAGGAGAAATCATGTTCGCCGATCAGATAAGCCGCCCCCTCGCGCATGGTCTGAACATTTAAAGCCCATGGCGATTGGAAGGCATAACGGCGGGTAAATACGTTCGCATCGCCCAGTTGGATTCGGTATTCATACCGTTTCCCAATCGCGTCAAACCGGGCATGAAAATGCGGGTCAACAGTTTCGATGGAACGAATGTGGATATCTTTCGGCAGATGGCCATTGATTGCCCGCTTCCATTGGAAAGCGTTGAGTGAGAAATCGACGTCAAAATGGAAAACCTGTCCCCAGGCATGGACCTGGGCGTCCGTTCGACCGGATCCCGTGATGGATAGGGGCTGCCGGCAAATGGCGCTGATCGCATCCTGAATTGTCTGTTGAATCGTCGCTCCGCGCTCGGCCGGCTGAATCTGCCATCCGGCATAATCAAAGCCATCGTAGCTGACGACCGCTTTAAACCGCTGTCTCATGCCAGCCACAGAACAAGCATGGTTGCCAATAACGCGGCAGCTCCTGCCAGCAGCAGATAATCCCGACCTTCCATCTTTAAGATCTTATATCGCGTCCGCGTCCGTCCCGGGCAATAGCCGCGGGCTTCCATCGCGTTCGCCAGTTCCTCTGCCCGCTGAAACGCCGACACGAACAACGGCACGATCAGTGATAAGACCGCCATGATCTTTTCTTTCAGCTTGCCCTCTTTCAAATCCACGCCGCGGCTGGCCTGAGCGCGCATGATCCGCTGCGTTTCCTCGATCAACGTTGGAATGAACCGCAAAGCGATGGAAATCATCATTGCAATCTCATGCGACGGCAGGTGAAACCGCTGAAATGGCTGAAGCAAATCTTCAATCCCCAACGTCAGATCCAGCGGTTTGGTCGTTGCGGTTAACACCGTCGTGATGATGATCATCAGCATTAACCGGATTGCGATATATAACGTCTGGAATACCGCGTCGCTGTAAATCGTGAAGCCCAAAATCGTAATCAACGGCGCGCCGGTGCGCAGCACGAGAATGTTGACGATCAGCAGAAACAGCAGCATGAACAACATGGGCTTCATCGACCGCCAGACAAAGTTCAGGCTCAGCTTCGCGATCAGTACGACCGCGACGGCGCAGACAGCGATGATCGCATAGCCTGAGAAGCCGGCCGGGAAAAAGATCGCGATCAGCACGATCAGCATCGCCATGATCTTCGCCCGCGGATCCATGCGGTGGATTGGGGAGTTAAGCGGCATGTATTTGCCTAACGCAAAGTTATTCATTTCAGCTTCACCTCCCGCAGGATTTCCTTCGCCAGGGAGGGAATATCCATGATGTCTTCAGACAGGTGAAAGCCGCGTTGATTCAGCATCTCGCGGGTACGGATGATCGCCGGCGGCAGGATGTTTAACTGCTTTAACAGATCCGTTTTGCGGAAAAATTCATGAACCGACGTTTTCTGCAGAATTTCGCCATGATTCACAACGACGACATTGTCGCAATAATTGAGAACGTGTTCCATATCGTGCGTCACGATCAGCACGGTTTTGTTCATCTGCTTGTTGAGATTCATAAACAGATGCATCATCGACTGAGCACCCTGCGGATCCAGGCCGGCCGTCGGTTCATCCAGCACCAGCACCTGCGGATCCATCGCCAGAATGCCCGCGATCGCCACGCGGCGTTTCTGTCCACCGGATAAATCCAACGGCGAGCGTTCCAGCATCGTTTCATCCAAACCGACAACCTTGATGACCTCGCGGGCCCGGCGCACCGCTTCTTCTTCGCTGGCGCCGAAGTTTTTCGGTCCAAAAGCGATGTCCTTCAGAATTGTTTCTTCAAACAACTGATATTCCGGAAACTGAAAGACCAGTCCGACATCCTTGCGCAAGCTTTTCAAGTGCTCCGGCTTCTGCTGAGCGCTGATCGTCCTTCCCAGAATTTCAAGCTTCCCCGCGGTCGGAAGCAGCAGCGCGTTGAGATGCTGCACCAGCGTCGTCTTGCCGCTGCCGGTCTTGCCGATAATCGCCGTGACCTTGCCTTCCTCAATTTCCAGATCCACATCTTTCAATGCGGCGTAGGCAAACGGCGTCCCACTGGAGTATGTATAGCTTAGTTTTTCAAATCGAATTGACACAGTTGATTCACCAGCCCTTCAATCGTAATCTCCGGCTTCATCGTTAAGCCGTTTTTCTTTAACTGCTGCTGCAGCTTGATGCTGAACGGAATATCCAGATGCAGGCGAATCAGTTCTTTATCCCGCAGCAGGATTTCCTCCGGCGTGCCTTCCATCTTAATCTCGCCCTGATCCATCACCAGCACATGATCGCTCTTGGCGACTTCCTCAATGTCATGGGTGATCGAGATGATAGTCAGCTGGGTTTCGGCATGCAGCTGGCGGATCACGCGGTTAATTTCATCTTTCCCCTGCGGATCGAGCATACTTGTCGACTCATCAAAAATGATCATTTCCGGCGCCATTGCGAGCACCCCGGCGATGGCGACACGCTGTTTCTGGCCTCCGGACAAGCGGGTTGGCTCGCTTTCCAGATAATCGGTCATATTGACCTTTTCTGCGAATTCCGTAATGATGGCGTCCATTTTTTCCTGCGCCACGCAATGGTTTTCCAAACCAAATGCGATATCGTCCCGCACCGTGGAACCGATGAACTGGTTATCCGGGTTCTGGAACACAATTCCCACCCGGCTGCGGATTTCCATCAGATTTTCCTCGTTTAAAGGCAGATTGTCGATCAGGATCTCGCCCTCATCTTTTTCCAGCAGCCCGATCAGCAGCTTGGCGATCGTCGACTTGCCGCTGCCGTTGTGACCGATAATCGTTGTATAACTTCCTTTCTCAATGGCGAAGGAAACATGACGCACGGCATGCGTCGCTTCGTCATAGGAAAAGCTCAGATTTTTAACTTCCAGCTGTTTCATAGTTCTCACCTCAAAGTGTTTTAATTATACAACAGATGAACTCGTTTTAAAACAATAAAGAACCCCTTATGGGAAAGGGATTTTTCAGGTCTTGACAAAGCGTTGAATTTGTTTAGCGATCTGCGGTCGATGACACCGCTTTCGCTGATTTCAGCCTTGGACATGCCCGCGAGAACCGCGGTCGGAAAAAAGAAAAAGTCCGCGCCGCCGAAGCGGAAGCCGACTTGTTTCCATTTTATTTCGATTCCAGACGATACGCGTGATACTGACCGTTCAGGCAGCAGACCTGGTTGGAAACGTTCAGAATATCGCTTAAGATTTTTCCTTTTTCCACAAGCAGATCCTTGCTGATCGTAAGCGACTGATCGCCGTCCGCTTCGTTGATCTGATAGTCATGTTCCTTGATAATTCGAACGAAGGTGATCAGATCCTCCACCGCCGGGAAGCTGATATCGTGATAGATCGTCACCAGTGAACCTTCCGGATAGTTCTGATCAAAATCCAGCTGTTCTTTCAGGCAGGCTGAAATGAAAGCCGGCTTTAAATAGGGATACATCAGATTGATTTCCTGTACTTCGCGGGAATACTGCGGCTCTTCTTCAGCCTTTTCTTCAGAGGCCGCTTCCGGTTCTGTTTCAGCCGGTTCTTCTTTCTGCGGCTGCAGCGTTGTTTCTTCTTCGTCGCTGCTCAGTGTAATAATCGTTTTTTCTTCGTCTTTTTTATTGGCTGCTTTACTTAACAAATAGGCGGCACCGCCAGCGGCTGCCAACAAGCCGAATAATAATCCTTTTTTCATCGTTGTCACCGATCCTTTTCTTTATTCTATCATATTTCATCAGGTTTTAAACTATTTTCTTAATAAGCCCACGACGGCGACACCATCGCCGACCTCCGGATAGAACTGCGTGAGGCAGTCGGGATCATGCATCAGGGTTTCCCGAAACCGCCGCAGTTTTTTAATCATTTGCCGGGTGCCTTTGTTTTCAGTCAGGGACGGATCTTCGACCATTCCATGAAAGTTCAGATTATCAAAGACAAAGACGCCGCCCTTGGCAAGATTACCGCGGAATTGTTCCATATAGCGGGGATATTGCGCCTTCGCGGCGTCAACAAAAATCAGATCATAGAGCCGGTCGGTCTGAAACTTTGCGATATCCATTGCGAACACATGGATCTGAGTATCCAGCCGTTCCGCCGCAATGTTGGCAATCGCCAGCTGTGCGCGCTCGGGATCATTTTCCAAAGTGTCAATTTGAATCAACGTTGAGAGCTTCGCCATCCGGATTGCCGAATAACCGATTGCAGTGCCCAATTCCAGAATTCGGGTATAGGCTTGATTGCGAATGAGTTCCAGAATGAATTCAATACCGGTTTTCATCATAATCGGCACATGGTTTTCCTGAGCGTAAATCTCCAAATCATTAATGGACGGCATTGAATTTCCCCCTTTTTATCCTTTTTTATTCATACGCGCTATTTCCACAGGATAAGCATGACTTTATCTTTGGGCATCCCCTCATCTTTCTGACGGGGTTGATAAGAAAAAAGGCTCCCTGAGAAAGGGAACCGGAGAACCTGGCAACGAGCTACGTTCACTATGGCAGGCATAGCTATTCTC